>JAFQUW010000055.1 GCA_017408325.1 Clostridia bacterium
CACGGGTGAGCGCATAGGCACCTTCTTTGTTCGAAAGGACGAGCGTGATCTTTCCAGAGGTGATGACGCCGCTTCTTTCAGCGTCGATGAGCGCCTGCAGGTTCGTGCCGCCGCCGGAGACGAGGACTGCGATGTTCTTCATCTCACTCGACCTCGATGGGATAATTTCCGGTGAAGCATGCATCGCAGAAATCGAGATTGGAGCCTTTGGCAAGCTCCTTGATCGACGAGAGCGGCAAATATCCGAGGCTGTCGGCATTGAGGCTCTTTCGGATCTCCTCAAGCGACATCTTGCAAGCGATGAGCTTATCTTTGGAATTGATGTCCGTGCCAAAGTAACACGGGAAAAGGAAGGGGGGCGAAGAAATGCGCATATGTACTTCCTTGGCACCGGCGTCGCGCATCAGTTGGACGAGCTTGGCACTCGTGGTGCCGCGGACGATGGAGTCGTCGACGAGAACGATGCGCTTGCCGCGCACGACGGCAGAGAGCGGATTGAGCTTCAAGCGGACGGCGTTTTCACGCATGCCCTGCTTCGGGAGGATGAAGGTGCGTCCGATGTAGCGGTTTTTCATCAGACCGACGGCATACGGGATGCCGCTCTCCTTCGCATAACCGAGGGCGGCGTCGAGACCCGAGTCGGGTACACCGCAGACGAGATCGGCTTCCACAGGGTGGGCTTTTGCAAGCTCCTCGCCGAGCTTCTGACGAGCGAAATGCACGCTGAGACCGTCAATGGTGCTGTCGGGACGGGCAAAATAGACGTGTTCGAAGACGCAGAGACTGCTTCCCACTCTGCCGCACTTGTCGGTATGGCACTCAATGCCGTCCTGACTGACGACGATGACCTCGCCCGGCTGAACGTCACGGACGAATTCGCCGCCGACCGCCTCGATCGCACAGGACTCGGAGGCAAAGATGGTGGAGTCGCCGCGTTTACCCATACACAAAGGTCTAAAACCGTTGGGACCGCGCACGGCGATCAGCTTATTGACGGTGAGAATGATGAGCGAGTAGGCGCCCTTGAGAGAGTCCATCGTATTGATGATGGCGCGTTCGGTGGAATCGGTACCGAGTCTCTCGCGGGTGATGGCAGCGGCAATGACCTCTGCCGCGGAGGTAGACTGAAAGACGCATCCGTCGCGTTTTAAGCTCTCACGCAATTCGTCGGCGTTGAGCAGATTCCCGTTGTGGGCGTATGCAATGTCGCCCTTGGTATACTTCATTACGAATGGCTGGGCATTGTCGCGGTTGGCAAAGCCCGCCGGCGCGCTCATCACGTGTCCGATGGCGATGTTGCCCTGCAAAAAGTTTAAGATCATCTCATTGAACACTTCGCCCGCGAGTCCCATATCCTTATGCGAATAAAGTGCGCCGCCGCGATTGACGGTGATGCCGGCACTCTCCTGTCCGCGATGCTGAAGGGCGTAAAGTCCCGTGTAGACGTCGTGCGCCGTGTCCTCGTGCTTGTTCGGATTAAAAATGCCGAACAGGCCGCATTCTTCCTGAATCTTTGCCATAGTTCTCACTCTCCCGATCGTTTTGTCTTCTTACAGTTTCTGTGCTTCTCGGTCAAAGGCGAGCACAGTTTCTTCCATTTCTTTCTTTTCCGCTTCCAGTTTTGCCTCCAGATCGGCGTCGGTGATGCCAAGCATCTGGATGGCAAGCAGAGCGGAGTTCACCGCGCCGCCGACCGCTACGCAAGCCACGGGAACGCCGCGAGGCATCTGCACCGCGGCATACAGCGCGTCGATACCGTCGTTAATGCCGCCCGAAAGCGGAACGGCGATGACGGGAAGGGTCGTGGAAGACGCGAGCACACCGCCGAGGTGCGCCGCCATACCTGCCGCCGCAATGATCGCACCGAAGCCGTTCTTGCGCGCATTTTTCGCAAAGTCCAGCGCCTGCATGGGGGTGCGGTGCGCAGAGAGAATGCGAACCTCGTATTCCACGCCGAATTTTTTCAGCGTATCAATGCAGGCGGTCATCGTATTCATGTCGTTCTTGGAGCCCAAGACCACTGCGATCTTTTTCATTCTTTCAGTTCTCCTTTCAAAATCGAAAACGCCCCTGTTCGGGGCGTTGTTCAAAGTGCTTTTTCAGCAGAGCAAGACAGGGTGAGGGTGCAGCAAAACTTCGGCGCAGTCGCGCCGCAGAGACCAAGCACAATCCCCTTCTTCACAGTTTGTTTCCTCTCAGTCCTCAATCGAAATATAGGTCAG
>JAFQUW010000056.1 GCA_017408325.1 Clostridia bacterium
AGTCTCGGAAGCAAAAACTACAAGCGTGACTTTTTCGTCGGCGGCGGAATCGGCTATGCAGACTGGTACGTGCACACGATCACGAAGCTTGCCGAGATGCCCGAAAAAGACGAAAATGGAAACTACAACACCGCGCAGCCCTGTCTGACCGACGAGAAAGTCTATCAAACGGTGCTGAAAAACGTCCGAAAATGGCTTGAACAGTACCCGGACGCCGACATCCTTTCCATTTCACAAAACGACGGCGGCGACGAGAGCAAAATGTGCGCCTGCGAAAACTGCACCGCGATCTACGAAGCGCACGGAAAGGTGCAGAGCGCAAAATGGGTGTGGTTCGTCTCAAAAATTGCAAATGAACTGAAAGACGAGTATCCGGACGTGTATTTTGACACGCTCGCCTACTCCTTTACGCTGCTTGCGCCCACCAATCTTTCCGTTCCCGACAACGTCATCATCCGCATTGCGCCCATCGGCACCTGCTACGAGCATCCTTATTTCACCTGTGCCGCAGAGGCGGGCACGGCGCGCGCGCAGCGCATCACCCACCGCCTCCAGCTTGCCCTGCGTGACTGGAACACCATTGCCGAAAACGTCTACGTCTGGGACTACGCCGCGCTGTTTGCCAACTACTGGGCACCGCTTGGAAACTTCTCTACACTCAAGAAAAACCTCGAGCTCTATCAACAGTACTCCGTCGACGGACTCTACATGCAGGCAGATGCCGCGACCCCGATGGCGGAGTTGACCTCGTATCTGCTCGCAAAGCTCCTCTGGGAGCCGAGCATGTCCGACGAGGAGTTCGAACAACACGCAAAAGAATTCTGTGAATACTTCTACGGATCGTACGAGCCGATTCGAGAATACCTCGATCTCGTCGATACCGAGGCGAAAAAGAGCCATTTTTCGACCCACGCCGTGCTTTGTCGCGATTTCCTTACCCCGCATGTGATCGAAGGGGAAGACGGAAGGATTCGTTGGGACAAAACGCTTTTGACGAAGATGCAGGACTGTTTTGAACGCGCCGAGAACGTCGAAAATCTCACCGACGCGCAGAAACTGCACCTCAGAAAAGCGCGCGTTTCGGTCAAGTATTACGAGCTTATTTCCCTGTTCTATCTGGAAGAACACTGCGAGGGCTTTGAGGTCGATCACAAGTACCGCGAGGAGCTCAACCGCGAGATCTTCGAGGATGCGAAGGCATGCGGTCTTTCCGCCGTCTCCGAACATGTCAACAAACTTCCGGAAAAACCGAATTTTTCTTTCCCGCCCCTCAAATTGAACAAACGCCCCCACGGGGACGTTGAACAAAAATAAAAGAGGTTATGAAAATGAAACAACTTAAAACACTTTGTTCTCTTCTTTTGGCGGTCTCCTTCTGTCTCGGTTGCTTTGCTGCCTGCACCCCTTCCGTTCAAGACCCCGAAGGGGCACTTCGACTGGCAGAAAACGGACAGAGCTTCTACCGCGTCGTCATTGCAAACGAAGCAAGCGAAGACATCGAAAAGATTGCGGCGGAATTCGTTTCCTATTTCAAACAGATCACAGACGTCGAACTTCCCATCGTGCGTGACAGCGAACCGGAAGGCGAACGAGAAATCCTCATCGGCCGCACCAATCGCGCCGCGGATCAGGCAGTCGATTACGAAAAGATGGGCGAAGAAACGCTTCTGAATCGCATCGAAGGCAAGAAGCTGATCCTCACGGGCGGAAGCGACCGCGCCGTTGCCTACGCCGTCTACGGCTTTTTCGAAAAGTTCTGCGGCGTGCGCTACTGGTCCCCCGATTACGAAAAAGTCCCGAAATCCGCTACCCTCGATATTCGCGCCGACTTAAACTCCAAGGACGAGCCGGTCTTCTGGTTCCGCGACATGAACGAGGGCGGCTCTGCCGACGAGAAGTGGATGGTGAAGATGCGCATCAATTCCCGTCAGAGCCTCGGAAGCGAGCGTTTTTGCAAAACGCCCTACGTCGGCGGCGGCATCGGCTACGCCGACTGGTACGTGCACACTATCGGAAAGCTCGCAGAGATGGATCGGCAGACCGACGGCACACACGCCGGCACGCATATGAACCTGCAGCCCTGCCTGAGCGATGAAAAAACCTTCCAAACCGTTCTCAAGAACGTTCGAAAATGGTTGACTGAATACCCCGATGCAAAGATCGTCTCCATTTCCCAAAACGACGGCGGCGCCAACACAATGTGCACCTGCGAGGACTGCTCCAAGCTCTACTACGCCTACGGGCAAACGCAGAGCGGAAAATGGATCTGGTTTATCTCCAAGGTTGCCAACGAACTCAAGGATGAATATCCCGACGTGTATTTCGACACGCTCGCCTACAACTTCACCTTAGCGGCACCCACCAACATCGAGATCCCCGACAACGTCATCGTCCGCCTTGCCCCTGCACACGCCTGCATCAACCACGATTACAAGACGTGCCATACCCTTCCCAACCCGAGTCAACCGCAAAGAACTTCCGGCGAATTTTTCAGCGCCATGATCGCATGGAAACCTCTCGGCGGCCACCGCTTCATCTGGGACTACGACGCGCTGTTCTACAACTATCTCTCCCCTTTCTGCAACTTCGACTACATTCACAAGAACATTCGCAACTACGCCGATGACGGTATCGAAGGCGTCTTTATGCAGGGAGATTCGACCGGCTCCAACGGTTTCGCCGAATTGCGCGCGTACCTCGTGGCCAAGTGCCTCTGGAATCCCTATATGAGCGACAAGGAATTCGATAAGATGATGACGGAATTCATCGAAGGCTATTACGGAAACGGCACTGCAGAACCCTTGACCGAATACATCGGTTTTATCAACGAGCGACTCGAGGACAAGCACTTCACCCTCTACGGCATTATGGTCACCGACTGGTTTATCCCGTTTGCGACTGTCGAGGGCGAAGACGGTGTCACGCGACTCGACTATACGGATATGATCGACCCGATGAACGAATACTTCGACCGCGCCGAAGCTGTCGAAGGTCACACCGACGAGCAAAAGCTTCATTTAAGAAAGGCGCGCACACAGGTCAAGTACTACGAAGTCATGGCAAGTTTCTCGATTCAATACCGTGCCGAAACATACGAGGTGGACGTCGAGCGGCGGCGCGAACTCAATCAATCGCTCTACGAAGACATCAAGGCCTGCGGCATCCAGCAGCTCTCCGAAGGGCAGGTCACCACCGACAAACCAAACTTCAACTACTCTCCCTTCTACTGGGACAGATGAAACGCAAGACCTCGCGGAATTCTCTCCGCGAGGTC
>JAFQUW010000057.1 GCA_017408325.1 Clostridia bacterium
CCAGCACATGGAGCCCGACCACTCCGCGAACATCCTAAACTTCGCACGCGCCTACCCCGAGGCGACCATCGTCTCCTCGCAGAAGGCGTTTTCCATGATGGCGCAGTTTTTCGGCACGGATTTTTCCGAGCGCCGCATCGTCGTCGGTGAGGGCGACACGCTCTCGCTCGGGAATCGCACGCTGACCTTCGTCACCGCGCCGATGGTGCACTGGCCCGAGGTCATCGTGACCTACGACAGCCTGGATAAGGTGCTCTTCTCCGCCGACGGATTCGGCAAATTCGGCGCACTCGACGTCGAGGAAGACTGGGCGTGCGAGGCGCGCCGCTACTACATCGGCATCGTCGGAAAATACGGCGCGCAGGTGCAAAATCTCTTGAAAAAGGCCGCCGCACTTGACATTGAAAAGATCTGTCCTCTGCACGGACCCGTTCTGACGGAAGACCTCGCCTATTACATCAATCTCTACGACATCTGGTCCTCCTACACCCCCGAGGAGGAGGGGGTAGTGATCGCCTACACCTCCGTCTACGGCAACACGCGCCGCGCGGCTCTGCTGCTCGCCGAGGAACTGCGTGAGCGCGGCACGCCCGCCGTGAGCGTCTTCGACCTCGCGCGAGACGACATGGCGGAAGCCGTAGAGGATGCATTCCGCTACTCCAAGCTCGTGCTTGCCACGACCACCTACAACGCGGAGATCTTCCCCTTTATGCGCACCTTCCTCTTCCACTTAAAGGAGCGCAATTTCCAGAAACGCACCGTCGCATTTCTGGAAAACGGCTCCTGGGCACCGACGGCGGCGCGCGTGATGGCAAAGGAGCTGGAGGGCTGCCGTGACCTCACCTTCGCCGAGCCGGTCGTCACCATCCGCTCGGCCCTGGACGACACCTCCATCGAACAGATCCACGCCCTCGCACAACAGCTCGCCGGCGAATACCAAAGCCGTTCGGACAAGGGAAAGAAAAACGACCCCGCCGCCCTCGCCAAGATCGGCTACGGGCTCTACGTCGTGACCTCCTCGGACGGCGTGCGCGACAACGGACTCATCGTCAACACCGTCACACAGCTCACCGAGACGCCCGGGCGCGTTGCCGTAACGATCAACAAGGAGAACTACTCGCACCACGTCATCCGCCAGACGGGAAAGATGAACGTCTGCTGTCTGAACACCGAGGCGCCCTTTAAGGTCTTTGAGCGCTTCGGGTTTACCTCCGGCCGCGCGACGGATAAATTCGCCGACTGCACCCCTGAGCGAAGCGAAAACGGACTCGTCGTCCTGCCGCGCTACCTCAACGCCTACTTCTCGCTGGAGGTGGAAAGCTACGTGGATCTCGACACGCACGGAATGTTCATCTGCCGCGTGACGGAGTCGAAAACGCTCTCCGACAAGCCCTCTATGACCTACGCCTACTACCACGAGCACGTCAAACCCCGCCCCGAGACCGAAGGAAAGGTCGGCTGGGTCTGCAAGATCTGCGGTTACGTCCACGAAGGAGAGGAGCTTCCCGAGGACTTTATCTGTCCGCTCTGCAAACACTCAGCGGCAGATTTTGAAAAAATTCAATAGAAAAGGAGTTTTTATGATGAGTACAACCAAATTTTACATCTGTGAGAAGTGTGGAAATCTCGTGGGTATGATCCACTCTTCCGGCGTGCCGATGGTCTGCTGCGGACAGAAGATGAGTCCCCTCATCCCCGGCACGGTGGACGCGAGCGTCGAAAAGCACCTGCCCGTCGCCGAAACGGAGAAAAACGTCGTCAAGGTCGCCGTCGGCAGCGTCACCCACCCGATGAGCGAGGAACATTCCATCCTCTGGATCTATCTGGAGACCACCGAGGGCGGCCACAGAAAGAGCCTCGCCCCGACCGACGCGCCCGAGGCCGTCTTTGCGCTCGGCGAAGGGGAGAAGCCCATCGCCGTCTACGCTTACTGCAACCTCCACGGTCTGTGGAAGACCGAGCTGTAAAAACAAAAAACGAGAAAAGGAGTATACTGAACATGAAATACGTCTGCAACGTTTGCGGCTGGGAATACGATCCCGCCGTCGGAATCCCCGAAGAAGGAATCGAGCCCGGCACGCCCTTTGAAGAACTGCCCGACGACTTCGTCTGCCCGCTCTGCGGCGTCGGCAAGGATGACTTCTCCGCCGCCGAATAATCATTCTACGGGCAAGGGGATCTTCCCCTTGCCCGAACTTCTGTTGAGGAACACATTATGGAACTCGTCTTACTCACCGCGCTCGGTGTCGGCGGAGCGACGCTCATCGGAGCCGTCGTCGGCTTTGTTTTCCGCCGCCTCTCGCACAAGTTTTCCGACATCACCCTGTCCTTTGCCGCCGGCATTATGCTGGCCGCCGCGGTTCTGGGGCTGATCCTTCCCGCTTTGGACTACGGTGGAGAGTGGGGGATCTTCGTCACCATCGCAGGCATCCTCACCGGCGCGGCGGCGCTCGCCGCCATCGACCGTCTGGTGCCGCACCTGCACAAATTGCTCGGCACCGAGTCCGAGGTGCACCCAAACGCCAACCTCTCCCGAGTCCTGCTCTTCGTTCTCGCCATCGCCATTCACAACCTGCCCGAGGGCATCGCCTCCGGCGTCGGCTTCGGCGGCGGAGACCCCGCGCAGGCACTCTTCATCGCAGGCGGCATCGCCCTGCAGAACGTCCCCGAGGGCATGGTCATCATCGCCCCGATGCTCGCGGCCGGCATCAGCCCGAGAAAAACCTTCGTCATCGCCGCGCTCACGGGCGTCGTCGAGGTCGTCGGCACCTTCATCGGTTACTTTGCCGTGAGCATCTCGCAGGCCATCCTCCCCTTTGCGCTCGCCTTCGCGGGCGGCACGATGCTATACGTCATCAGCG
>JAFQUW010000058.1 GCA_017408325.1 Clostridia bacterium
CGACGTCTTCGTCGACGGCGGCCTGCGCGAGAAGATTCAAAAACGGGCGCATACTGTCGTAGGGATAGAACAGGAAGAGATCGTTCTTCTTTGCCTGCAGATGGATCGGCACGTCTTTTTCGATGGATCGCGGCCACCTCGGCGGCATCGGCGCGTGCGTGAGACGCTCCTTCATCTTCGGGGAAAGGCGCCCTTCGAGCGAGAAGACGTAGCCCATGTCGAGCGGCAGGTCGAGCAGGAAGATCGCCTCTTTGGAAAGGCCGAGTTTTTCGCCCAGATATTTGACGATGCTGCGCGGGGCACCCGCGCGGAATTCCAGACGCACCGGGGAGAGTCGTCCGCGCTTTTTTAAGATCTCTTTCATGTATTTGCGGTAGTCGTGCTCCTCGTCGGAGAAACTGTCGGCGACCTCAATGTCGGCGTTGCGCGTCACGCGGCAGACGGTGCTTGCCTTGACGGTGTACGCCTGAAAGATGTGGCGCAGGTTGTGACGAATGAGATCCTCGCAAAGCACGTAACGAAGCGTGTCGCCGTCGCTCGGAAGGTAGATGACGCGCGGCAGAACGTGGCTGATGGGGATGAGGCCGAAACTGTTTTTGGCTCCCTCAAAGGAAAGTTGTGCGACCACGTAGATGAGTTTGTTTTCCAGGTGGGGGAAGGGGTGGCGCGAGTCGATGATCTGAGGCGAGAGCAGCGGCAGGATCTGCCGTTGAAAATAGTCTTTTAAGAAGGCGCGGTCTCCTTTTTGAAGTTTGGAGATCTTTTCGCGTACAAAACCTTCCTTTTCGAGGGCGTCCCGCACGGTGCGGTGGCAGACGCCGAGCCGCTCGTAGAGCGGGGCGACGGCGCAGAGGATCGCGTCGATCTGCTCGCGGCTGGTCATGCCCGTCTTGTTGTCGGAGACGTCGTTTTTTAAGAGTGCGCGGTCGTGCAGACCGCCGACGCGGATCATGAAAAATTCATCGAGGTTGGAGCCGAAAATAGAGATGAATTTCAGCCGTTCAAAGGCGGGAAGATTCTCGCAGAGAGATTCTTCGAGCACGCGTCGGTTGAACTCTAACCAGGACAGTTCGCGGTTGAAAAACAGTTCCTTCATTTCTTTCTCCTCAGGGCGGTGTTTCCGTGTGTTCAGTATAACATTTCGGACGCTTAATTGCAAGTCATTGCGGGTCGAAAAAACAAGAGAGGCAAGTCTGTTCTCCGACAAAAAAGAAGCGTTCGCGTACGGGCGCTTTTCCTTGACAGAAGAGCGAAAAAGTGATAGAATCTATTATGGCTCTTTTTGGTGCTTGCCACACGGGGGGAGCCGAGTGATTTTTGAACGGTTTGACAGAACCGACCAAAGGAGAACAAGATGAAAAAAGAGTTGACCCCTGCGGGCATTCTTCGCAGTTTCGGAAAGTGCTGGTGGATGTGCGTCCTCGTGGCGGCGATGTTCGCCACCGGTGCGTTTTTCTACAGCCGATACAACTACCGTGAGGCTTACACCTCCCGTGCACAGATCATGGTCCGTTTCTCGGACGACAATCAGAACTCTTCCGCTTCCAGCGCGATGCAGGGAGCCAATTACGCCCAAAAGATGATCAACACTTACGTCTCCATTCTCACCGACAGCAACGATTTTAAGGATTACGTGAAGCAGACGTATCTTCTGAAATACAACACGACGAATTTCCCGCGTTACTCGACGACGTTCACCACGGCGACGGACACGCAACTTGTCACCGTCAACATCACGGCGTATCAGCCCGAGTACGCGTACCAACTCTGTGAGACCTTCGTGGAATGTGCGCCGAAGTACATTGCCGACCGAACGGGCAAGGCCGACGAACTGCTCATCACCGACAATGCCACCGAGCCGAAGACCCCCTCCAACAGCGACAACAGCGCGCGAAACACCATCATTGCGGCTTTGTTAGGCTTCTTGGTTCCTTTCGCGATCACTGTGGTGATCGACCTGTTTGACGTTCGCATCCTGACGGCGGAGGATCTGCGTACCACCTACAATTATCCGGTGCTCGGTGAGATCCCCGATTTTGAGCGTTACACCGGTAAATCGCGCCGCCGCGGTTACGGTTACGGCTATGGTTACGGCTACGGTTCCTATTCGCGCGGCTACGGCTACGGCTACGGATACGGATACGGCGGCTATCAGCCGAACCGAAAGACCGGCTCCGCCGAGAAACAGACGGGAGGAAAGTAAAATGGCAAACCTGAAAAAGACCGAAACGGCGGCCCCCGTTGAAGAACAGACCGAATCCAAGGGAAAGAAAAAACTCGGTATCAACCCGGAGATCAGCTTTTCCGTGACCGAGGCGTACAAAGCCCTTCGTACCAACATCAATTTCACCATTCCCGGCGACGGTTGCAAGAGCTTCCTCGTCACCAGCGCCGTGCTCTCCGAGGGTAAGACGACGACGTCCACCTCGCTTGCGCTGACCATTGCGCAGACCGAGGCGAGCGTCATCATCATCGACGCGGATATGCGTCGACCGAAGGTGCATTCCAAGTTCAAGATCGTCAACAAGATCGGTCTGTCGAACATCCTCGGCGGTATGTGCACGGCGGATGAAGCGATCCAGCCCGTGGAAGACGTTCCGAATCTCTCCTTGATCTCTGCAGGTACCCTGCCTCCCAACCCGGCGGAATTGCTTGCCGGTGATGCGATGGCGGACTTGGTTGCCATGCTCAAAGAACGCTACGACTACGTCATCATCGATACGCCTCCCGTGGACATCGTCGCGGATGCTCTGCCCCTGACGAAACTGGTCGACGGCGTGGTGCTTGTCGTGCGCTACCACCAGAGTATCCACCCCGAGCTTGCCGCTGCGGTGGAGAGACTGGAATTTGCCGGCGCACGCATCCTCGGCTTCGTGCTCAACGGCGTGGAAGAGACGACGACGTATTATCGCGGCCGCTATAAGCGTTACGGCCGTTACAAGAGATACGGCTATTCCGGCTATAACTACGGTTACGGCTACGGATATTCCTCCAAAGAATCCTCGGACGACTCTGCTTCGGCGCAGGGTAAAACGGAGGAGAAATAACGATGCTCTGCGATCTGCACACCCATCTTTTGCCCGGCGTGGACGATGGCGCGGCAGATCTGTCCGAGAGCCTTCGTTTGCTTTCACAAGAAGAAGCTTGCGGTGTGGACACGGTCGTGCTCACACCGCATTTCAAGCCTCAAGTGCAAAACTCTGAGGACTTTTTTGCGCGACGTGCCGCGGCTTTTGAGACTTTGCGGGAAGGGTATTCCGGACCGATCGAGTTTCGTCTGGGCGCGGAGGTGCTTTACTCAAAGTACCTTGCGAACATGGAGCGCATCGGAGATTTTTGTATCGAGGGAACCGATTATCTGCTCCTGGAAATGCCGTACCACGCACAGTTTGATGAAAAGACGGTTCGAAGCGTGCTTCGCCTATTCGACGAGCACGGGATAAGACCGATCTTGGCACACGTGGAGAGGTACGACGCAGTTTTGCGGGACGTTTCGATTTTGGAACGGTTCCGCGAGGGCGGTTGCCTGTTCCAGGTCAATGCCGCAACCGTGACACGAAAAGGCTTTTTCGCCGGCCGCTTTTTAAAACGGCTTGTGAAAGAAGGGTATCTGGATCTTTTGGGGAGTGACTGCCACGATCCCGAACACCGCAAGGCAGAGATTGCCCCGGCGATCAATAGACTGCGCGAACTGTTCGGGGAACAGATCGTCCGTGAAATCCTGGGAGCAACCGAGATGGTCTTATCCAATCAAAGGTGGTAAACAATGAAATTCAATCAACGGTTTTTGTCAAATCTGCATCGTTTTTTCCTGCCTTTGCTGGACCTGGGCGTGGCATTCTGTGCATACGTTCTCTCGGAATTGATCTGGGAGAAGAAAGCGGAAGTTCCGCTGACCGTCTGGTCGCATCTCCCTTCCGTTTTGTTTTGCGTGGCCGCTTTTTTTGCGGTGTTCTACTTCTTCCCGGTGCATCGGACGATCTGGCGTTATGCGCAGGCCCCCGAGTACATTCAGTGCAGTTTGGCTTCATTGGTTGCCACGGCTTTCTATGCCGTTTTGGACCTGATCTTTGGAAATTGTGCGCTTCACTCCTTCGGATTTTACGTCTTCTTCGGACTTTTTGCTCTGGTCGGTGCGCTCGGACTCCGCTTGATCTACCGCGTGGTCTCCGGCGGACTTTGGCGCGCGGCTGCCGGTAAGCGCCGCCGCACGCTCCTCGTCGGTGCGGGCGAAGCGGCAATGGCGCTGATCGCCGAATCCCGTGAGAACGTCAACTGCGATTTTGTCGTGGTCGCCGCCGTGGACGACGACCCATCGAAGGTCGGCCGCCGCTTGGGAGGTGTGCCCATCTGCGGAAGCACCGCGGACATCCCTTCGGTGGCAAAAGCCTACCGTGCGGAGTACATCATCGTGGCCATCCCTTCTGTCGGAAACCAAAAGCGCGCCGAGATCCTGGACATCTGTTCCGAACTCGGAATCCTGGTGCGGATGCTGCCGCGCGTGGCGGATCTGCCCGAGGAGCGCGATGCGCACCGCATTTTCAAATCCCTGCGTGAGATCGATCCCGACGAACTGCTCGGGCGCGAACCGGTGGATCTGACGGATGAACGCGTGATCGACTTTTTGTCGGGCAAACGCGTGCTTGTTACGGGCGGCGGCGGTTCGATCGGAAGCGAACTTTGCCGACAGATCGCCTCGATGGGTGTCTCGCGTCTGACCATCTTTGATATTTATGAAAACAACGCCTACGAGATCGAGCAGGAGCTGCGCCGCACCTACGGTGATCGGCTGGATCTTCACGTCTTGATCGGCAGTGTGCGCGACTACGCGCGTCTCTCGCAGGTCTTTGAAGCCGAGCGTCCGCAGATCGTGTTTCACGCGGCGGCGCACAAACACGTGCCTTTGATGGAATTTTCGCCGCAGGAAGCGGTGAAGAACAACGTCTTCGGCACGCTCAACACCGCACGCGCTTCGATCGCACACAAGGTGGAAAAATTCATTCTTATCTCCACGGATAAGGCGGTCAATCCCACGAACGTGATGGGTGCGACCAAGCGTCTGTGTGAGATGATCGTGCAGTCGTTTGCCAATACGTCTTCGACGCAGTTTGCCGCCGTGCGATTTGGAAACGTGCTCGGCAGCAACGGTTCCGTCATTCCGCTTTTCAAGCGTCAGATCGCCGCGGGCGGCCCCGTCACGGTGACGGATCCCGAGATCATCCGCTATTTTATGACGATCCCCGAGGCATCGCAACTCGTTCTGACCGCCGCCGCAATGGCGAAGGGCGGTGAGATCTTTGTTCTGGATATGGGCAACCCCGTCAAGATCGTCGACCTTGCCAAGAAGATGATCCAGCTCTCCGGCCTTCGCGAGGGACGCGACATTGAAATTCGCTATACGGGTCTGCGTCCGGGGGAAAAACTCTACGAAGAACTCTTGATGAGCGAAGAGGGCATGAAGAAAACGGAAAATGCCAAGATCTTCATCGGTCAACCGATTTTGATCGATCGCGAAAAGTTCTTGCAAGATCTCAAAGATCTGTCTGAACTTGTGCGTTCGGGCGATCCCAAAGCACGCGACGTTGTGCGTCTGCTTGCCCGTGCCGTTGATACCTACCATCCGAAGGGAATCGGAGAAAACGCATGAAAAAGAAGATCCGCCGCCTGATCTTGTGGACGCTTGTCGTCCTGGTTTCGGCGGCGATCTTTTGTTTCAGTGCACAGCCTGCAAGTGAGTCTGCTGCGCTTTCGGGAGAGGTGACGGGGGGACTCTACAGCGTTTTGCAGCGATTTTTCCCCGATCTTCGCTTCTCCGATTGGGAGACGGCGGTGGCCGTCGTGCGAAAACTCGCACATCTCTTTTTGTATTTTTCGCTGGCCGTCTTTTCGTTCTTTGCGTTTGATACGGACGTTTCGCCGCGGGGGCGTGCGGCCTTGTTCGCGTTTCTCTTTTGCGTTCTGTTTGCGGCAAGCGACGAGGTGCATCAGGCGTTTGTCCCCGGACGGGCGATGCTCGTAACCGACGTGTTCATCGACTCTGCGGGTGCACTCTTCGGTCTTCTGTTTTCGTTTTTGTGTTTGCGACTGCTGTCTCGAAGGGCAAGGAGGACGCGGTAACGAACAGAAAAATCCCGTGTGGAATTTCCACACGGGATCTTTTTTTTGTGTGTCAGACTTCCCGTTCGTACTGCTTTAAGAAAGTGAGCATCTCTTCGCTCGGTTCAAAGGAGATGACGGCGCGTTTGTCGATGACGTCATCGAAGACGAAAAGCAGATACACGGCGTCCTTTGCCCCGAGATTCTGGCAGAAGTTGTAGCGCAGAGCGTGAGAGGGGGAGTTTTCTTTGTAGGTTTTTTTGGTGTAAAGGGCGAGGATGGAAGAGAGGCTGATGCTGCAAAGAGCCTCTTCCCGTTTCCCCTGACGGCGGTAGACGAAGAGACTGTCGGCGTCGATCTCGTAACGGTAGGAAGACAGCGAAAAACGGATCGTCAAAAAGAGAAAGGCTACGGACAGAATTCCGCCCACACCCTGCAGGATCCCGGCATAGGGCAGGACGTTGGAGAGGGCGAAGAAAACGAATGCGAGGCAGATGAGCGGGATGCAGACGGCTGAAAGCCGACCGGTTTGGCGAGGGGGCGTGTGTTGCATAGAAACCTCCGAAGGGTGTATTGCATAGGATGAACAGCAGAAAGGGGGGCGTATGTATGAATTTGGATCGACGCCGCATGGATGCCATTTTAGAGCAGAGCGACGAGGAACTTTTGCCGCGCGTGCGGGTGGTGATGGACGTACTCGGCCTGACGCAAGAACAGCGGGATACCTTGCTTTCCGATCTTCCGCTGTTGAGACAGAAGGCACGGGAGGTCAGCGAATTTGACCTGTATCGGGCGCGCTTACTGCTCGGGGAAGAACAATTGGAAAACTTGATTCGCATTTTGGAGCGTGAGCATGGCTGATCTCTCTTCACTCGTCGGAGGATTGATGAAAGATCCGGCATTGATCGGAGATCTTCTCGCCTCGCTGAAAGAGGCGAAAGGGGATTCTTCCTCCGTCCCGAAACAGACGGTCTCTCAGTGGGAGGCGGGGAGTCGGCCGGCGGCTCTTGCGTCGCGGCGCGAGGTGCTTTTATCTGGCCTTAAACCGTATTTGAAAGAGAGAACGTGCACGCGGCTGGACGCCGCTTTGTTTCTCGTCGGGGCACTGGAGAGCCTCGGTACGAATGCCAAACCGAATGAAGGAGGACGCGATGTATCCGATGAACGTTGACGTTGTTGCCAAGCGCGAAGAGGAGTTTAAACGAGAACGGCACGCCCCCGAACGAGGGCTCGGGCAGAGTGCCGTTTTGACGGATGGTTCCAATGAGGCGGTGCCGCGTCCGAAAGACTCGGCCTTGCCTTTTGGGTTGCACCTGAAAGATCACCTTGAATGGGGAACGGAAGAGGTGCTGTTGCTCGGACTGATTCTGTGGCAGGTTTTCTGCGGTGAAAAAGACCTTTTACTGATTCTGGTTCTCGTGTTTCTTCTCCTCTTCGACTGATTCCTCGCGGGTCTTTAAGAATTCGCCGACCGTCTTTCGGCGGAACAGGATGAAGATGAGGCAGAGAAGAAAGGTCGCGGTGAAGGCGATGATGCCTGCCGTGACGTATTCTCCGAGGGAAAACATGATCGCGGAGATGCCCAGCATCGAGGAGAAGGAGAGCAGGAAGATGACGACCTCTTTCTGCTTGAATCCGAATTCCAAAAGACGGTGATGCAGATGCTTGCGATCGGCCTCAAAGGGGCTCTGCTTGTGCAGCACGCGGCGCACGAACGACAGCGCGGTGTCAAAGAGCGGCAGGGCGAAGATGAGGAAGGGAATGAAGAACGAGTAGACCGCGTCGATCTTGAAGAGTCCCATCACCGAGAGGGTGGAGAGGACGAAGCCGAGCGAGAGCGCACCGGAGTCACCCATGAAGATCTTGGCGGGGCTGGTGTTGAAGGGTAAGAAGCCGATGCAGGCACTCGCGAGGATGGCAACGAGCATCGGGATCGTGTATTCACCCGTGATGACCGAGCAGATGAGACTGCAGATGAGAAGCGTCACCGAGGAGATCGCGGAGACGCCGCAGGCGAGTCCGTCGAGACCGTCGATCAGGTTGACGGCGTTGGTGAGCATCACGATCCAGAAGATCGTCACGACCACGGAGACGGGACCGGAAAACTCGATGAGCGTTCCGAAGAAGGTGAACGAATTGATCGTGATCCCACAGGCGACGGGAATGACGGCACAGACGATCTGTCCGAGGAGCTTCATCCACGGCTTGAGCTGAGCCGTATCGTCCCAGAGACCGAGAAGCATGATGCACAGCGTTCCGAGGAGAAGACCCACGGTCTGCAGCGTCAAGGGACGGTAGAAGATGAGCACGCCGATGAAAAATGCGGTGAAGATCGCAACCCCGCCGCAGCGTGGCGTCGGCTTGCGGTGGAAGTGGCGCGTGTTGTCGGGGACGTCCACCGCGCCGATCTTAAAGCCGAGGACACGGGCAAACGGCGTCAGGGCAAAGGACAGAAGCCCCGTGAAGAGCATTGCGGCAACGGCGAGAAAAACGGTCTCGGCGTTGATGAGGTCGAGCAGTTCGAGAATGCTCGTCTGTTTGAGGACGGTCGGTGCCATTTATTTTGCCTCCGGAGTGTAGAAGCCGACCTTGCGGTAGACTTTGCGCATCGTTTTCGCGGCGCGGCGTGCGGCTTTTTCACGGCCGGCAAGCATGACGCTGTCGAGGTAGGCGCGGTCCGCGGAGATCTCGTCGAAACGGCGGCGTACCGGTTCGAGCATATCGCACACGGCCTCGCCCACGGCAGTTTTGAAGTCGCCGTAACCGACCCCGTCGAATTCACGCTCGATCGCGGCAAAATCCTTACCCGTGCAGCAGGAATAAATGGTCATCAGGTTGGTGATGCCGGGTTTGTCCTCAGAGGCACGCACGCAGTTGTCGCTGTCGGTGACGGCGCGGCGGAACTTTTTGATCGTTTCGTCGCGGCTCTCTAAAATGCGGATGAACGCGTTCTGGTTTTCGTCGGATTTCGACATCTTCTTCTCCGGCTCGGCAAGCGACATGATGCGCGCACCGTGGGCGGCGTCGGCGATGTACGGCTCGGGCACGACGAAGGTGTCGGAGTAGTTGTGGTTGAATCGCTGAGCGATGTTTCGCGCAAGCTCAATGTGCTGCTTCTGGTCCGCGCCGACGGGGACGAGATCCGCCTGATAGAGCAGGATGTCCGCCGCCATCAGGACGGGATAGGTGAACAGACCCGCGTTGATGTTGTCGGAGTGACGCGCACTTTTGTCCTTAAACTGTGTCATACGGGAAAGCTCGCCGTACATCGTCTGACAGCTTAAGACCCAGGAGAGCATTGCGTGATCCGGCACGTGGCTCTGCACGAAGAGGGTGCTCTTTTCGGGGTCGATGCCGCAGGCAATGTAGAGGGCAAGCGTCGCCTGCGTGCGGCGGCGCAGTTCTGCGGGGTCCTGGCGCACGGTGATGGCGTGCTGGTCGACCACGCAGAAGAGACAGTCGTAGTCGTTCTGGAGCTTTTCCCAGTTTCTCAGCGCACCGAGGTAGTTTCCGAGCGTCAGATTACCGGTCGGCTGTGCGCCGGAGAAGATGACTTTTTTCTGTTCGTCCATATCGTGTCCTTATCTGCACTCGTCGAGTGCTTCTGCGAGAAGTTTGGTACCGATCTCGATCTGGGAGTCGGAGGGCATGGAGTAGTTGAGACGGAAGCCGTTGCTTTGGGCTTCGGTGTCGCACAGGAAGGCTTCTCCCGGGACGACGGCGAGTTTTTTTGCCACGCAGGCTTGCACAATGGGCTTGGAGGGAGAGCCGTCTTTCGTGTTGCACCAGATGAACAGACCG
>JAFQUW010000059.1 GCA_017408325.1 Clostridia bacterium
CTGGTGCGTTACATCCTGCAAAAAAGTGCCGATTTTTCCGTGCGCGTCCATCCCATCTCCGCCATCACCGTCGGAGAAATGAGCGAACAACTGGTGAACATGGAAGCGATGGCCGACGCCGGAGCCATGGCATTTTCCGACGACGGACACCCCGTCAAGGACGACGATCTGATGCGCGAAGCTCTCGTCCGTGCCAAGAAACTCGGCAAGCCCATCCTTGCTCACAGCGAAGACGAACGTCTGTCTGCGGGCGGCTGCATCAATCAGGGTAAAGTTTCCGCTCTGCTCGGCCTGCGCGGCATCCCCAACGAAGCGGAGATCGAAGGCATTCGCCGCGACATCTCCCTCTGCCGCGAGACCGGCGCTCCCCTGCACTTGTGCCACGTTTCCACCTCCGAAGGCTTTGCCCTCGTGCGCGAAGCCAAAAAAGAAGGTCTCCCCGTCACGGCGGAAACCTGTCCGCACTATTTTTCCTTGACCGAGGATATTCTGCTCTCTGCCGGCAGCTATGGCAAGATCATGCCGCCGCTTCGCACCGAAGAAGACCGCATGGCCGTCATCGAAGCGATCGCCGACGGCACCTGCGACATCATCTCCACCGACCACGCACCGCACACCCGAAGCGACAAATACCGCGCAAAGCCTCTGGGCGAATCCCTGCGACTCGGCGCATTCGGCATCACGGGGCTTGAAACTGCATTTGCCCTCTCTTACACCTACCTCGTACGTCCCGGTTACATCACCGAAAAGGATCTCATTCGTCTTCTCTGCACGCGTCCGCGCGAGATCCTCGGCCTCAAGCAGGCGAAGATCGACATCGGAAAACCGTTCTGTGCCGCGCTGTTTGACGTTTCCGCCCCCTTTGTCTTTTCGGCGCGCGATTCCAAATCCCGTTCCAAAAACACTCCGTTTGACGGGTTTGAGCTCTACGGAAAATACATGGAATGTGAGGACCTGTTATGAACCTGATTCAAGCGATCATCGACAAAGAATACAACCCGACCGTCGTCGGTCTCGACCCCCGTCCCGATCTGTTGCCTGCCGACATTCTTGAGCGTGCACAGAAAAAATACGGAAGCGGTCTGCGCGCACTCGCCGAAGCAACCTATGAATTCAACTGCGGCATTCTCGACGCCGTGGCCGACGTCGTTCCCGCCGTCAAGCCGCAGAGCGCTTTCTACGAATTGCTCGGACATCACGGCGTCGCGGTGCTCGAACGCACGGTCAAATACGCGAAGAAACTCGGGCTTTACGTCATTATGGACGCCAAGCGCGGCGACATCGGCTCCACCGCCGAGGCATATTCCGCCGCGTATCTGGGTAAGACAGACGTCTTCGGCAAAAAATGCCGCGCGTTCACGCCCGATGCGCTCACCGTCAACGCCTACCTCGGCAGCGACGGTGTTCGCCCCTTCCTCGCCGACTGCAAGAACGGGCGTATGATCTTTGCTCTCGTCAAAACCTCCAACCCCTCTTCGGGCGAGTTGCAGGACCGCCTCGTCGACGGCGAACCCGTCTGGCGCAGAATGGCGGAACTGACCAACGAATGGTCCAAAGGGCTGCGCAAATCCCACGGTTACCACGCACTCGGCATCGTTGCCGGTGCGACCTATCCGAAGGAGCTCTCCGAGATCCGCAAGCTCCTGCCTCACTCGATCTTCCTCGTGCCCGGATACGGAGCGCAGGGCGGCACGGCTGCCGACATCGTCGGCGCCTTTGACCGCGACGGACTCGGTGCCATCGTCAACTCCTCCCGCGGCATCGTCTTCGCCTACAAGAAGACCGGCGAAGACTACAAAACGGCTGCGAGAAATGCCGCTATATATATGAAGGAAGATTTGCTTTCCGCTCTCGCCGCTCGCTGAAACCGCAAAAATGAAAAAAAGACTTGACAAGAAATACCACGCTGTGTTATAGTATGTGGTACCTCTTGCAGGTCTTTTTTTATGGGCCTGATTTGGAGGGAGAACACAGGTTCGATTGCCTATGCAAAGAACAGAAAGGAACCATTATGGCTACTGATCGTCGAGTAAGAATCACCCTCGCCTGCTCGGAATGCAAACAGAGAAACTACAATACTATGAAGAACAAGACCAACGATCCCGATCGTCTGGAAATGAACAAGTACTGCCGTTTCTGCCGCAAGCATACCCTGCACAAAGAAACCAAGTAAGGAGAAACGCCATGTTGACCACCAGCATCATTTTTCTGGCCCTCGCGGCTCTGACGGGTTGGTACGGCATCTCCACCTTCCTCGGTTACGCTAAGGACATCTGCAACGCGGCCTACTATGAATCCGGTCTGACGCAGGTTCTCTTTAACCCCGGTCTGTATTGGATGATCGCCGCCGCGATCGTTCTCGTGCTGTCTGCGGCGCTTCTCGTCTCCACTCTGCGCACCAAGAAGCAGGATCGCTTCGGAAAGAAGCTTACTCTCTACGACGCC
>JAFQUW010000060.1 GCA_017408325.1 Clostridia bacterium
AACAACAAAAAAGACGCCGAACGATCGGCGTCTTTTTTCAATCATTTTCAGTTCTTCGGGACGACGGGGAGGGCGGTTGCGGCGCTCTCGGCTTCGGCTTCGACCAGACGGATGGTGGCATAGCCCTGTTCGGGAGTGGCGCGCTCGATCTTCGTGTCGTTCTTGATGGCGTCCATGAAGTACTCAAGCTCGGTGTAGTAGGCGTGGCTGTAGAAGCGGTATTTGTCGGTGTCGGGCGTGTAAGGCTTTTCGTGCTCGGGCCAGACGGTGACGACGTTGTTCTCGTAGCGGACCATCGCCTTCTCAAAGCTGACCTCGTAGCCGTAGTTGAAGGGGTAACCCTTGCAGGCGGTGTCGTCGCGGGCGGTGATGACCTTGTCGCCGTAGACGTAGGTGGTCAGCATGACGTCGTTTGCACTCTGTTCGAAGATCTCCTTGCCCTGCGTGAAGACGGCCTTCGGCATGTCGTAGAGCCAGAGAATGAGGTCGGCGTCGTGCACGTGCTGGTCGAAGAGTCCGCCGCCGCCGCGGTTTTTGTCGATGATCCAGTTCTCGTAGGAGGGGTTCGCCACGTGATCCTGGTAACCGCCGCGCCAGTAGTGCGCGGAGATGGTCTTACCGAAGGTCTCGTTTTCGGTGATCTCCTTGAGGTAGATGTATTCGGGCCAGAAGCGGAGAACGTGACCGATCTGGAGCTTCATACCGGTGCGCTCGGCACACTCGACCATTGCGCGCGCGGCCTCGGCGGTGTGCGCCATCGGCTTTTCGGAGAAGACGTTGACGCCCTTTTCCATCGCCTTGATGGCAAACGGCGAGTGCAGGTCGGTCGGGATCGCGAGGACGACGAAGTCGAGCTCTTCGCGCTCGAGCATCTCGTCGTAGTCGGTGTACAGGTTGAAACGGGAAAGATCGAGGGAATCGTTGGCGGTGTTGTCCACGTTGGAGCGGGCGGAATGCTTGCCCTCGAGTTTTGCGGGGTCGATGTCGCAGATGGCGACGAATTTGAGGTCGTCGCGTTTCTTTTCGAAGTCGATGAGATCCTGGTAGTGGACGCGGCCGAGACGGCCGATTCCGATCAGTGCGCCTTTGAGCATGGTGATAACTCCTTTTACTTTTTGTGATATTTTGTTTTGGTGATCCAAATTGATTTTTGTTGGTTTAGACTCCGGAGTAAGCGGAGAAGCCGCCGTCAACGGGAACGACAATGCCGGTCACGAAGCCGGACGCCTCTTTGCAACAGAGCCAGAGCAGGGTGCCGATGAGCTCCTCGGACTTGCCGAAGCGACCCATGGGCGTCTGGGAGAGGATCTTCTCACTGCGTGCGGAGAGGCTTCCGTCGGGGTTGAAAAGCAGAGCCTGATTTTGGTTGGTTGCAAAGAAACCGGGGGCAATGGCGTTGACGCGAATACCGACCTTGGAGAAGTGTACGGCGAGCCACTGCGTGAAGTTGGAGATGGCAGCCTTTGCACCGGAGTAAGCGGGGATTTTCGTCAGGGGACAGAACGCGTTCATCGAAGAGACGTTCAAAATGACGGCGTCGTCCTTTTTCACAAGATCCCTTGCGAAGACCTGCGTGGGGAGAAGGGTGCCGAGGAAGTTTAAGTTGAACACGAAACCGACGCTGTCGGGGTCGAGGTCAAAGAAGGAGATGACGTCCTCGCGGTCCTCATCGCCGAGGGTGTAGTACTCGGGACCGGTGGTGCCCTTCGGATGGTTGCCGCCCGCACCGTTTAAGAGAATGTCGCAGGTGCCGTAGGCGGACAGGATCTCTTCGCGCGCGGCGAGAAGGGAGTCCTTTTGCAGAACGTTTGCCGCAACGCCCATAGCTTCGTAGCCCTCTGCGCGAATGGATTCTGCAGCAGCCTCCGCCGCTTCTTTTCTCAAGTCAAGGATGGCGACCTTCGCACCGCAGGCGGCAAGCGCACGGGCAAATTCGGAGCAGAGAACTCCGCCGCCGCCGGTGACGACCGCTACTTTGCCGGACAGGTCGATCCGAAAGGGAAGATTCATGTTGTTACCTCGCTTTTTGTCGTATCTGTATCCACGCAGATCGGCGTTTAAAGGCTGATCTCGTCGAGATTCTTGGAGAATGCGTCCAAGTAATGTTCCATAAAGTATTTTAACTCGCAAAGTACGCATTCGTCAAGTGCTTTTGCAAGTGTTTTTTTCGCGGAATCAAACTCGGGATTTCCGCGTGACTCTTCCTGCAGACATTTGATGTAGGCACAGAGTTTGTCGGCGGCCTTGACCACTGCGCGCTCCTGCTCGGGAAGGGCGATGAGGGACTCGTAATCGGCGCGAAAATCATCCTCAAGCGCGGCGATCAAACGTTCTTCCGCGGCCTTTTCGATCTTCTTATAGGCACAGCGGATCTCATCGTTGTGGTACTTGACGGGGGTCGGTAAGTCTCCGGTGAGAATTTCGCTCATATCGTGCAGAAGGGCGGCGGTGCAGATGCGTTCAGCAGAGTATGTCTTTTGGAATTTGTGAATGCCGATCTCAGCGAGCGCGTGGGCGAGCAGGGCACATTGCATCGAGTGCTCGGCGAGCGTCTCGTGCTTCGTGTTGTACATCAGTCCCCAACGGTTGATGTCCTTCATGCGAAAGAGCATAGCGTAGAAGTTGCCGGGATTTGGCATGTCAGACCTCCTTGTGGTCGGCAAGATCAATGATCTTTTTGGCGCGGTGATAGAGTCCGGATTTGGAAAGCGGCGGGCGAATGCGCGCGCCGAGCTCGGAGAGCGTGTCTTCGGGATGGGCTTTTTGGATGCGGACGATGACCTTGAGCCCCTCGGGCAGCTGTTCGACTGCGCCGCGCTCTTCCAGCCGCTCGATCGCCTCGGCGAGTCGGGAAACGAAGAGAGAGGAACGGGAGATATTCGCGGTGTCGAAGTTGTTTCTCCGGTTGATGTTGGCACGCACCTCGCGCTCGATCTCCTGGTTCATCAACTGCATCGAGAACACCTGCGCGCCGATGCGCGTCAGAAAGTCCTCGATGGATGAAGTTTTTTTCAGATAGAGATAGGAGTGCCCCCGTCGGGCGGATGCGCCAAAACTCAGATCGGCGTCCTGCAGAAAACGGCGAAGTTCGTCGCTTGCCTCGTCGGAAAAGAGATTTAATTGGTGCTTTTTGTCGGGGGAAGACACGGTACCGCAGCACAGAAATACCGCGCGCAGAAAATACCCTTGACATCTGCCGCAGACAGGGATCGGCAAGGGCGTGATCTGCCCGTCGGACAGACTTAAGTCCGCCGCCTGCAGAACGCGCCCGAAGGCGGCGTCAATGCGAAGCGAAAGCGAGCGAGCGTCGATCTTCGGCGTGAGGGAGTAAAACGCGGCGGCCATGCTGGCAAAGAGATCGGCGAGGGATTCGTTTTTCACCGAGAAACGGATCTCGTCCTCCCGCACCTTGCACCCGAAGATCAGAAGCCCTGCGAAAAAGGAAAGCCGACAGCAGTCGTCCGCTTCTTCCTCTCCGCCTTGCGTGAATCCGAAGGCCTGCGCCGTTTTCTCGCACAGGGCGGCTTTGATCTTCGCACCGTAGCTGTCAGTCGTACTCTTCGCCAAGATACTTTACCTCGCGCTGTAAGGTCACGCCGAACTGCTTTTGCACCTCGTCCTGCACTTTTTTGCCGAGTGCACGGATGTCCGCAGACGTGGCGCGGTCATAGTTGATGAGAAACCCCGCGTGTTTTTCGGAGATCTGTGCTCCGCCGACGCGCGCGCCCTTCATACCGGCGTCCTGAATGAGTTTTCCGGCGTAATAGCCCGTCGGTCTGCGGAAGAAGCTGCCCGCGCTCGGATATTCAAGCGGCTGGGATTTTTTGCGACGGGCAAGATAGTCGTCCATACGGGCGCGGATCGCGTCCTTGTCGTCGGGCGTCAGCGTGAGCGTACAGGAGAGGGCAACGAGCCCTTCTCCCTGAAAAATGCTTTCACGGTAGCCGAAGCGGCACTCCTCGGTCGTAAGGGTGCGAAGAGACCCGTTTCGATCGCAGGCGAGGACGGTTATGGGAAGCTCGCCGATCTCGTGCTCGTAGGCACCTGCATTCATCGCGAGCGCACCGCCCACGCTTCCGGGAATGCCGTAGGCAAATTCCAGCCCCGACAGCGCGTGGTCCTTTGCAAAGGTGGCGGCGCTGTTCATCAAAACGCCGGCACCGAGCGTGATCTGTTCGCCGTTTGCGGCGGTTTCTTTGAGTTCACCCGTCAAAAGAAGCACGGAATCGTATCCCTCGTCGGGTGCAAGCACGTTCGTTCCGTGACCGAGCAGGAGATAGGGAATCTTTTCTTCGGTCAGAAACGCGATTGCCCGACAAAAGGCGTCGGGCGTCTTCGGCGAGAGGCAGTACGCGGCAGGCCCACCCGTGCGAAACGAGGTGAGCGCGGACATGGGCACGTCTCGTTTAAGAAGATACTCGTCAGAGGGAAGAGACTCGAGAAAACAATCGAGTTTGGGGTGAGGCATAAAGGCTCCTTTCAGACGCCGGATTCAAAGAAGGCGGCGCCGATGAGACCGGCGTCGTTGCCGGCGGTGGCAATGCACAGACGGGTCTTGACGGGGCAGGAGGAGGAATACTGCTCGAAGTCCACGATGCGACGCACCGGCTCCAGCAGGTAATCACCCTCGCCGGACACACCGCCGCCGATGGAGAGCACTTCCGGTTGGAAGATGTTGATGATGTTGGTCAGACCGCAGGCGAGGTATTCGACGTATTCGCCGACGACCTCTTGCGCCGCCTCGTCGCCGAGGCGGGCCGCAACAAAGGCGGTCTTGCCGGAGAGACGCTTTGCGTCTCCGTCGCAGAGACGCCACATCGCGCTGTCGGTTCGCTCGCGCATCTTTTCGCACGTCATCTCAATGAGTCCCACCGCAGAACTGTAGGTCTCCCAACAGCCGCGTCTGCCGCAGGTGCACTTGCGGCCTCCGTGGTGAATGACGATGTGACCGAGTTCGCCTGCGGAGTGGTTGATGCCGGTGTGGATCTTTCCGTCGAGGATGATACCGCCGCCCACACCCGTACCAAGGGTGATGAGCACGGAGTTTTTCGTCCCCTTTGCCTGACCGCAGACGGCCTCTCCGAGCGCGGCGGCGTTGGCGTCGTTGCCGATCAGGATGTTTTGGATACCGGTTTTTTGGCGCATGAAATCCGCCACGGCAAAGTTTTCGAAGGGAAGATTGTTGGCGTATTCGATGATGCCCGTATCGGGATTGGCGATTCCCGGGGAGGCGAGCCCGAAGAAGGAAATATCGGAGGTGGTCAGAGCGTTCTGCTCCAAGAGAGAGAGCACGAGGTTTGCCATATCGGTTGCAATGGCGTCCTCACTTCTGCGCGCACGGGTCGGGCAAGAGAGTTTTGAAAGAACGCGTCCGTCGTCGTCGACGAGGCCGACGACCATATTGGTGCCGCCGAGGTCAAATCCGAGTCGTTTCATCCGTTTTCTTCCTCCGTTTTGAATTGATTCATCAGTCTTTCGTTGAATTCTTCAGCGGAATTGTAGCCCATCTTTTTCTGTCGGTTGTTCATCGCAGCGATCTCAAGGATGACCGCAAGATTGCGTCCGGGCTTGACGGGGATGGTCATCGAGGGGATGTCGATACCCATGATGTTCGTGTACTCGGTGTCCATGCCGAGACGGTCGTAAAACTTGTTTTTATCCCAAGGTTCCAGGTTGACGACCAGGTCGATCTTTTCGGTCATTTTCACGGAGCCCATACCGAAGATGCGGCGGACGTCGACGATGCCGATGCCGCGCAGTTCGATGTAGTGGCGAATGAGTTCGGGAGCGCTGCCGACGAGCGTCTTCGAGGAGACCTTCTTGATCTCAACGGCGTCGTCCGCGATCAGACGGTGACCGCGTTTGACGAGTTCGATCGCCGTCTCGCTCTTGCCGATGCCGGAGTCACCCGTGAGGAAGATGCCCTCGCCGTAGACTTCAACAAAGACGCCGTGGCGCGTGATGCGCTCGGCAAGCTTGACGTTCAAGGATGCAATGAGCGAGGCCATGAACGAGGAGGTCTCTTCCTTCGTCGCCAGAAGCGGGATCTTGAATTCGGCAATGATCTCGGGACATCCGTCGGGCAGGGTGAGCGCGTGTGTCACCACGATGGCAACGGGTCCCTTCTCCAGAAAACGTTTGAGCGTTTCGCGGCGCTCGTCGAGCGTTTTGCTTTCGAGGTAACCGCATTCGGTGCGCCCGAAGATTTGGATGCGAGAGGGGTCGAAATGCTCGAAAAATCCCGTCAAAGGCAAGCCGGGGCGATAGATGTCGGTGCGCGAGATGAGCGTGTCGCGTCCGCCCTCGGGCAAAAACAGCACGTCAAGGGAAAACTCGTCGATGAGCTCGCCAAGCTTGACGGTGTAAACTTCAGCCATATGTACCTCCCGTTCGGTGACGTTTCTACTGATAACAGTATAGCAGAAACAGAGTGTAAAGTAAACCTTCTCAGGGAACTTTTTTACAAAAAAACGTCCTTTTTCACCCCGATCTTTCCGCGTTGCCCGATTGTCCTGCAAGCGGGACAAAAAAGTCGGCACGACTCGGTTTGAGTCGTGCCGAAAACAGGCGTGTGTTCAGAGGGTAAAACCACAGGAATCGCAGAAAGCCAGAAGCTCCTCGCGCGTGGGGAACGCCCCCTGCTTGTCCGCTCTTTGACGGTATCCGCAGACGGCAGAGGCGACGCGGACCGCCTCGGTGATGTTCTTGTTTCGGATGAGTTCTGTGGCGAGTGCGGCGCAAAAAACGTCGGAATCGTCCGTGGTTTCCGTGGCGAATTCGGGCGTGGAAATGATCTCACTGTAATTGCCGTCGGTGAAGTAGGTGCCGCGCCCCTTGAGACGGATGAGGAAGTAGTGCGAATTGATCTTCGCGTTTAAGCGAATGCAGGCGCGCACGTAGTTGTCGAGACAGTCGGGGAAGATGTCCGTGTAGGCGTAGGTTTCCGCCTCACCGAGGACGATCGCCTCGAGTCTCGGCATCGACGCCGGATACTCGAAGGAGGGACGCGTGCCGTCGACGAACAGGGGGATCCCGCTCTCGGCGGCAAGGGCGGCGGTGCGGCGGAAAAGGTGCTCGTTGGATTCAAAGGAGGTGAGCACGCCGTCGGGGAACGCCATAAACGCGTCGTCGAGATCCTCGTCGGAAAGCGCGGAAAAAGCGCCGGAGAACAGGAGATTTCGCGTGTTTTGACCCTGTTCCTGTACGGTTTGCAAAAGCGGTGTCGCGCGGTTGCGGTCCAGCTTGACGAAACGTGTGTCGACCCCGTGGGATTCGTAAAATCCTTTGAGTGTGCGACCGTTTAAGTCGTTTCCGACGCGCGTGCACAGAAGGCTGTCTGTGCCGAGCGCCGACGCACAAAGCGCACTGTTTGCGCCGCGTCCGCCGGGGACGAAGCGGAAGGCTCCGTCGCTGACGAGCGATTCGCCCGCGGCAGGGAAACGGGAGAGCGACATGCGCAGTTCCATGTTTGCCTGTCCGACGATGAGAAGTCTCGATTCTGCCATGATTTCCTCGGTTTTCGTTAATAGGTGTAGGTCTCGCCTGCGTGGCGGATGGTGACGTGGTTTTCTTTGTCGATGCTCTCTTCGACGCGACCGATGACTTTCGCATCAATGCCAAAGTTCTTGGCAACGCTGATGGCACGCTCGGCGTCCGCTTCACTGCAGAAGAGTTCAAGACGGTGACCCATGTTGAAGTCCATAAAGGCTTCGCGCAGATCGCCGAGTGCGTCGGTGAGAAGACGGAAGAGCGGCGGGATCTCCATCAGGTCGTCCTTGATGTAGTGGAGCTTTTTGCCGAATTTGCGGCACTTGGTCTGTCCGCCGCCGGTGCAGTGGATGAAGCCGTGGCAGGCACCGCGGCCGAGTTCGGCAAACAGCGCTTTGACCAGTCCGGCGTAAGGACGGGTGGGAGAGAGGATCGCCTGACCGATGTTGACGTCGGTGCCTTCGAGCGGATCGGTGATGAGGTATTTTCCGCAATAAACGTTCTCCTTCGGCGAGAAGGGAGAATAGGTCTCGGGATATTTGTCGCGATAGACGGAGGAGAGAAGCAGGTGACGCGCGGCGGTCAGGCCGTTGGAGCCCATTCCGGCGTTGTAGCGCGCTTCAAAAGGAGCCTTGCCGTGGGACGCAAAGCCAACGATGACGTCGCCGGCACGCACGTTGTCACAGTCGATGACGTCTTTTTTCTCCAGGCGGCAAAAGACGGTGGAGTCTACGATGACCGTCTGAGTCAGATCGCCTACGTCCGCAGTCTCGCCGCCGCAAAGGGTCACGTCGACGCCTTGCTGTTTGAGCATCTCAATGCATTTGTCGTAACCGTCAATGATGCGGGAAATGATTTCTCCGGGGATATTTTTCGCGCGTCTCCCGATGGTGTTGGAGAGCAGAAAACCGTCGGTCGCACCGATGCAGGCAAGGTCGTCGATGTTCATCATCACCGCGTCCTGCGCGAGATCTTCAAAGACTGTGATATCGCCCGTTTCCTTCCAGTAGAGATAGGCGAGCGCGCTCTTGGTGCCTGCGCCGTCTGCGTGCAAAGCAGAGCAGTGGGCGTCACTTCCGGCAGGGTCGGCGATCACCTTACAGAACGCCCCGGGAAACAGTCCGGCATCCTGCTTTTTGATCGCGGCGTGCACCTCGCCTTTTTCGGCGCTCACACCAAGGGAAGAATAGAAATCAGCCATGGTAAGACTCCTTCAAAAGAATTACGTATTTAAAAACAGATCTTGAAAATGATGCTGTAATTCGTGCCGTCTTTTCGCGTGATCGAGCAAAGCACGATGTTTTCCGTCAAAAACTCAATGCGCTCGTGCTCGATCGTGTCTCCTTCGTCGAGGATCTCTTCGTAAAGGAGATCGGAGGAAAACTGTCGTCCGCCCGCTTTTGAGAACAGGACGGTCGCTTTTTTCTCGACG
>JAFQUW010000061.1 GCA_017408325.1 Clostridia bacterium
CGCTACCTCCAGCGTGGGAAGACTCGGGATGTATTCATCGTCGGGAGTAAAATAGCGCACGCCGACGCGCTCCTCGAAAAAGGCGTAGACGGCGTAGGCGACGGCGCGGTCGCTGCCGCCCGTGAGGAGAAGATCACTCTCGTTGGAGTAGATGAGGCACTCTTCCTGAGCGAGCTCATCGACCTTTGCCTGTTTGCAGATGTCGCGCTCGGCGCCTCCGATGACGATCTCGGGGATGGAAGTGTAGGTCACGCCGTTTACCGTCGTCTCGGCACTCGCGTTGGTGGCAGTGTCGTCAACGACGATGAGTTTTGCTCCCGTGATTTGCTCAAAATAGGAGACGAATTCCTCGGCAATCTTCTTGACGTCCTCACTTGCATTTTCAGAAACGACGACGCGGTAGGGACTCTTCGACTCGTAGGCGAGGCGCAGTCCGCGTGCCGCAGGGATCTCGCCGACTTCAGGCTCCGTCGGCGTGCCGCAGGCGGCAAGAAGGCTTGACAGGCAGGCAAACGAGAGGATCAGAGCCAAAAAACGGGAAGTGAGTTTCATAAGAAGCAGGACCTTTCAGGGATCATTCGGCATCCGTTTGATGCCAGAGCTTGGGATTGTTGTCGGGGTTGATGGTTTTGGGGATGCCGACGTTTTCGCTGTAGTTGGTAAAGCCGCAGGCGATTACGTCCTCGTGTAATTCGTGGGCGAGCGCACGGCGGTATTCGAGGTCGAAGACTGCGTCCTCGTATTCTTCCTCGAGTGTCAAGAGGGCCAAAAGCTCGTAGAACTTGACCTGCACGCGCGCCTTTCTGAGATGTTCTTTTTGGACGGGATCGGTGACCGCCTCTTCGGCACGGTCGAAACACGCTTTCATCTGATCGATGAACGTGGTGTCGAGGTGGGTGCCGTCTTTCTCTTCTCGTACGAGGAGGTAAGAGGTGTCAACGAACAGACGGCCGTAGAGATGGAAATGCTGGTCTTTGTGGAAATCGTTATAGAGATTGATGTACTCGGTGAGGGGCTCGGAAGTCCCTTCTCCGTAGTAATGCTCCATAAATTCTTCCATCAATTCGTCAAACTCCTCCTGTTCCATTGCGGGATCCCAGAGGAGCTTCGCGGTCAGATAGGCGCGCATCTCACCGAAGGAGACGTTGTTGTCGCCGCCCTGCATATAGACGCCTTTGACGCCGTTTTTGGCGTACAGATTCATGTTTTGGCGAAGGGCCTCGAACGCGGTCGTCGGTGCCCAATGATTGTGGAACAGTGTGGAGTAATCCCAGATGAAGACGTTGTCGCAGAGCTCGGACCAGTCCAAAAGGGAATTGTAGAACTTCGCCGTCGATTTTTCGGGACCGCTTTTCCCTTTTCCGCATTTGCCGTACGGGTGGTTCATGCAGGCAAAGGCAGACGTCGCACGGACGATGACGTTGTCGGGAATCTCGAGTCCGGAGGGTGCCATCGTCGTGAAGTTGTAGGCGAGTGTTTCGAAATGCAGATTTGGGTATTCGTCCTTTAATTCGTTTGCGACCTTCGAGACGAACCAGATCCATTTTGCACTCTGCACGTGACCGTGCGCTTCGTAGATCGCGGTGCAGTTTTTGCAGTCGCACATCGCGCTCTCGTCCGTTCCGTCGTTTTGAGAGATGGAGACGACGGTCGCGTCGGGATAGAGCTCCATCCATTTGCGCACGTTTTTCAGCACCGTTTGATAGACGTTCTCGTCCGTCAGACACGGCTGGACGTTGAAAAAGTTGCCGCTTTCGTTCTTTTCCATTTCCGCAAGCTTGCCGATGGTGTGAACGAACCAGTCGGCGTAGCCCTGACCACCGCCGACAAAGGGATTTTTGCGGTAGTTCTCACTGCCGAGACTCTGGCGGGAATTGAGACGCATTTTGACCATCCACTTCGGGTCGTTGTGGCCGATCTCGCCCATATCGCGGTACCAGAACAGTGGCGTTTCGGTGACGGAGATCTTCTTGGCAACGTCCAGGACATCCTTTTGCGGCACGGTTTCGTAGTCGGGCGTCCAGTAGCGGACGCCGAGACGGTCTTCCAAAAAGCCGTAGACGGCATAGGCGACGGCGCGATCGGTGTTTCCGGTCAAGAGAAGGTTTTCGTCCTGCGTTTGGTAGGTGTAGCCTTCCTCTCCGAGCGCGGAGTAGTCGACTGCGGCGTCGATTTTACGCGTTGTCTTTCCAATGACGATCTCTTTGCCCAGGACTTCTTCTTGATCGGTGACGACGTCGAGCTTGGCAGAGGTGATCCGTTCAAAATAGGAGACGAATTCCTCGGCAATCTTCTTGACGTCCTCGCTTGCATCCGCGGCGATGACGACGCGATAGTTGCTCTCGCCGCCTACCGCGAGGCGCATTCCGCCCTCGCGAAGCGGAGGAACGGCGTCGTCGGCCGTCGGTTCTGTGCCTTGCGACAGACAGGAACACATCGGTAAAACAAACGCGAGTGTGAGTAACAGACAGAGGATTCGTTTCATTTTGGTACTCCTTATGCGAATGGAGAATTAAGCGTTCTTTTCAGCTTCCTCCTGCCCCTTCGTGACGTCGATGACGGCGTCGCCCTCGGCGTTTTCAGCTTCCTTTTTCTTGGCGGCTTCTTCTTCGGCCTTCTTCTTGGCTTCTTCGTGGGCTTTGGCAGTCTCGTCGTTGTAGAGAAGCGTGCCGTCCCAGCCCCAGTAGAGGGCGGTGTTTTTGTAGTTGGGCAGTTTCGGAATGGTCAAGCCTTCTTTGAGATTCTTGAGGCCGACGAGTTCCATGTCTTCGCGCAGTGCCTGATTGAGTTTGACGAGACGGTCGGTCTTCGCGCCGGTCTCGGCGGTCTCCATCGCGCATAGAAGCGTTTCGTAATAGGGAAC
>JAFQUW010000062.1 GCA_017408325.1 Clostridia bacterium
CCCGTTGAGGAAGAGGAATTTTTCGCACCGCCCGAAACGGACAGCGCAACGCAGGCAACCATCGAAGAGATCGAAAACGCGCAGGCAAAAACCGAAGCCGAAGAAGAATAAGAAAAACAAACGCAAAAAGGCACGGCCGAAACGGCCGTGCCTTTTTGTTTGCCGAAACGACGATCTCCCCCATTTGAAAACAAGGTCAAAAAACGCGCTTTTTCCCCCCGTCTTCTCTTGACACAAAGTCCCTTTTGTTTTATAATGTACTAAATATAAAAATGCAAATTTTTCGCGGCGTTTGTTTGCGAAAAAGGGAGTACTCCCTTTTGTTTGGTATGGAATACCAAACGGACGCGAAAGACAGAACTATTCAGGGACACAGGAAGTTTATCATGAACACAAAAACTTGGATGTACATCTTGAAGCGACTCGGACTGGCACTCTTAACGGTGTGGGTGGTCATCACACTCACCTTCTTTGTCATGCACTCCGTCCCGGGCGGCCCGTTCACCAGCGAAAAGGCCATCAGCGAAGCCGCACAAAAAGCACTCGAGGCAAAATACGGTCTCGACAAGCCGCTTCTGGAACAGTACGGCACCTACTTAAAAGACATCGTCACCGAGTTTGACTTCGGCCCCTCCCTGAAGCAGCGCGGTCAGGACGTCATTGACATCATCGGCCGCGGTCTTGCCGTTTCCGCCAAGCTCGGCGTCTGTGCCGCGGCGATCGCTCTGGTCTTCGGTGTGGTCCTCGGCGCCGTTGCCGCCCTGCGCAGAAACAAGCTCATCGACCGTATCATCATGGTCTTCACCACCGCGTTCGTTTCGATGCCGTCGTTCGTTATGGGGTCGCTTCTGCTCATGCTGTTTGCGGTGGCGCTCAACTGGCTACCGGCCAACGGCACCACGACCGCGGGTCTGATCCTTCCGGTCATTACCCTCTCGCTCTCGCCGCTGTCGAACATCACGCGTCTGACGCGCTCCTCAATGCTCGACGTGCTCGGCCAGGATTACATCCGCACCGCACGCGCCAAGGGTGTCTCCGGCACCAAGATCATCTTCGGTCACGCGCTCAAGAACGCGCTCATCCCCGTCATCACCTACTGCGGTCCGATGCTCGCCTACATCGTCACGGGCTCGCTCGTCGTGGAACAGATCTTCGCCGTCAACGGCATCGGTCGCGCCTTCGTCTCCAGCATCACCGACCGCGACTATCCGATGATCATGGGAACGACCATCATCCTAGCGACGCTCATCGTCGTGATGAACCTCATAAGTGACATCCTCTACAAGATCGTCGACCCGCGCATCAATCTGGAATAAGCATCCCACTTTTTTACGAAAAGCAACTTCCAAAACGGAGTGACAAAACAGACATGAACAAAAAACCTTTCAGCATGCATCTTGACGTCAACGACTTCCTTCCCGCCACCGAGGAGGAGAAATCGTACATCGTCCAAATGCGCCCGTCCACCACGTTCTTCAAAGACGGTGTGCGCCGCTTTCTCAAAAACAAAGTGGCGACGGTCTCGCTCATCCTCATCGTGCTCATCACGCTGACCTCGCTCCTTTTGCCGATGTTCTGGCCGTACGAATACGACGATCAGCTCGGCGTCGCGCTCGGCCGCCCCGTCGACGGTTCCTACAACAACCTCGCCCCCTTTGCCTACGGCACCAGTGAACGCGAACGGATGCTCGGCAAGGCAAGCGTCTATGAACTCGTCGTCGAGGCTCCCATCGGCGGAACCGGAACGACCGATCGCGCGATCATCAACTCCGCGAAAAAGCGTGCCGAAGAGATCCTCGCCGAGTATCAGGCAAGCGATCTTTCCGAAAACGCGTTCGCTGCACTCAAGAGCCACAGTTCCGAGGAGTTGACCTCTTCGTTTTTGACCGTCAAGTTCGCAAAGCACGACAAGGTCTCCCCCTCTCTCTTTGAAAAGACGACGAAAGTCTCCGACTGGGTCTGGGAAGTTACCGGTCTCGGCGGCTCCGTGCGCAAAGAGGGCGACACCGCCATTCTGGAAGACAAAGACGGATTCCACGTTCTGTACTTTGCCTCTTACTCCGGCGAGACCGAGAGCATCTTCCCCCATATTTTCGGCACCGACGCCGCCGGACGCGACTACTTCATCCGCGTCGTCTACGGCACGCGCATCTCGCTTGCCGTCGGCTTCTTCGCCAGTCTCATCGTTCTCATCATCGGTATGACCATCGGTTCGATCGCAGGTTACTGCGGCGGCAAAGTCGACATCTTCATCATGCGCATCGTCGACATCATCTACTCTCTGCCCGATATGCTCATGGTCATCCTGCTGGCTGCCGCGCTGAAAGCATCCGGCTTCAACGAACTCATCCAGGGCACCGCCCTGCAGGACATCGGCGGTAACATCATCAGTCTGTTCATCGTTTTCGGCCTTCTCTACTGGGTCAGCATGTCCCGTCTCATCCGCGGCCAGATCCTCTCGCTGCGTGAGCAGGAATACGTGCTCGCAGCCCGCGCCACCGGCGCCAAGGGCGGCTGGATCATCAAGAAGCACCTCATCCCCAACTGCATCGGCGTCGTCATCATTTCCACTGCCCTGCAGATCCCCAACGCGATCTTCACGGAAAGTTACCTTTCCTTCCTCGGACTCGGTGTCAACGCGCCGATGCCGTCGCTCGGCTCTCTGGCCAGTGACGCGCTCTCCGGCATCTACACCTATCCGCACCGTCTCATCATCCCGGCGCTCGTCATCTCTCTCATCGTTCTGTCCCTGAACCTTTTCGGCGACGGACTCAGAGATGCCTTCGACCCGAAACTCAACAGCTAAGGAGGAACCCATGGAACACACTCCCCTTTTGAAAGTGCGTGACCTGAAGACCTCCTTCTTCACCGACGCCGGTGAAGTCAAGGCGGTCGGCGGCGTCTCCTTCAATCTGGAGCGCGGCAAGGTCCTCGGCATCGTCGGGGAATCCGGCTCCGGCAAGAGCGTCACCGTCTACTCCATTCTGCAGATCCTCGCCCCGACCGGCAAGATCGTCGGCGGCAGCGTCAAGTTCAACGGTCAGGAACTCATCGGCATCGACGAAAAAGAGATGCGAAAGATCCGCGGCAACCGCATTTCCATCATCTTCCAGGATCCGATGACTTCCTTGAACCCGACCTATACCATCGGTCACCAGCTCATGGAAGCCATTCTCCTGCACACCGGGCGCAACAAGAAACAAGCCCGCGAACGCGCACTGGAAATGCTCCGTCTGGTCAACATCAACGAGCCCGAAAAGCGCCTCAAGCAGTATCCGCACGAACTCTCCGGCGGTATGCGCCAGCGCGTCGGCATCGCAATGGCCCTCGCCTGCGAGCCCGACATCCTCATCGCCGACGAGCCGACGACCGCCCTCGACGTCACCATTCAGGCACAGATCCTCGAACTGATGCAAGATCTGCAGAAGAAACTCGGTATGGCGATCATTATGATCACCCACGACCTCGGTGTCATCGCACAGCTCTGCGACGAGGTGGTCGTGATGTACGCCGGCTCCATCTGCGAACAGGGCACTGCCGACGAGATCTTCTACAATCCGAAGCACGAATACACGAAGGGACTCTTGCGCTCCATCCCCACCGATCAGTCAAACGGTCAAAAGCTCGTCCCCATCACGGGTACGCCGATCGACCTATTGAATATGCCAAAGGGGTGTCCCTTTGCGCCCCGCTGTGACAACGCGATGAAGATCTGTCTCAGAGAGCGCGCCGATCGCATCCGCATCAACGACGATCACATGGCGACCTGCTGGATGAACGCCAAGGAAGCATCTTCCGAACAAGAAAAACAGGAGGAAGCAGACCATGAGTGAACTCAATAAGACTCCCCTCTTGGAAGTGCGCGACTTAAAAGAGCACTTTGACATCAACGTCGGCTTTCTCAAGACCCGTCCTCTGAAAGCGGTCGACGGCGTCTCCTTCTCCATCAACCGCGGCGAGACGCTCGGCCTCGTCGGGGAATCCGGCTGCGGCAAGACCACCGTCGGTCGCACCCTTTTGCATCTCTACAAGCCCACCTCGGGCGAGATCCTCTACGACGGAAAAGAGATCAAGACGAAAGCGGATATTCTCGAATTCCGCAAGAAGGCGACGATGGTCTTTCAGGATCCCTACTCCTCTTTGAATCCGCGCATGACGGTCGCCGACATCATCGGCGAGCCGCTGGACATCCACAAGCTCTACGAGACGAAAGAAGAGCGCCGCGAGAGGATTCTGGAATTGATGGACCACGTCGGTCTCAACTCCGAACACGCCTCCCGTTACGCGCACGAGTTCTCCGGCGGTCAGCGTCAGCGCATCGGCATCGCCCGTGCACTCGCCGTCAATCCCGAGTTCATCGTCTGTGACGAGCCGGTCTCCGCGCTTGACGTGTCCATTCAGGCGCAGGTCATCAACATGTTCGACGATCTGCAGGACAAACTCGGACTCACCTACCTCTTCATTGCACACGACCTGCTCATCGTCCGTCACATCTCCGACCGCATCGCGGTCATGTACCTCGGCAAGATCGTCGAGATGGCGGACGCCGACGAGATCTACTCGCACCCGTTGCACCCCTATTCGAAGGCGCTAATGAGTGCAGTTCCCGTCCCCGACCCCAACACAGCACGCGCCAATCGCCGCATCGCGCTCGAGGGAGACATTCCCAGTCCGCTGAATGCACCGAGCGGCTGTCCGTTCCGAACCCGTTGTCCGCACGCGACCGAGGCCTGCGCCGAGGCAATGCCCGAATTCAAGGAAGTCTCCTCCGGTCACTTCGTCGCCTGCCACCGCGTCGGCGAGCTCAACTGACCGACGGACACGGCTTTAATCCACGGTTTTTCTGTCCTTTTTTCGCTCGTGCAAAACGAAGAAAGGCAAAAAACATACACACCACAAATCTTTAGAAGGGATGTAAAGAAATGAAAAAAGTATTGCTGTTTACCCTTGCAGTTGCAATGATCTTCAGCATCACTGCCTGCACCAAAGCCCCGGAAGTCACCACCGAAAAAGTGGACTTCCCCGCAGTCACTTACCTTTACAACACCGCCGACAACCACAAGGCCATTGGTGAATACCTCCAGAGCGCTTTTGCGACCGTCGGTCTCGACATGACCCTGGAAAATCAGGAATGGAACACCTTCCTCAACACCCGTAAGGAAGGCGACTATTTCGTGGCTCGCAACGGTTGGCTTGCCGACTACAACGATCCGATCTGCTTCCTTGATATGTGGATCTCCGGCTCCGGCAACAACGACATTCAGTTCGGTAAGGGCGCGCACGCGGATCTCGCGATGTACTCCGTCGACCTCACCCCCTACGGCGGTGAAAAGGTCGAAAACGGCACCTGGGCCGAGACCTACGACGTCCTGATCTCCGCGATCAAGGCTTGCACCGACAACGAAGATCGTTACGCCATGATGCACATCGCCGAAGATATGCTCATGGACACCGGCTGCATCACCCCCATCTACTACTACACCGACCTCTATATGCTCGATGACTCCGTCAACGGCTTCTACTCCAACCCCCTCGGCTACAAGTACATGATGTACACCGACGTGGCCGGCAAGACTGACGCTCTCAACGTCTGCCTCGCCTCCGAGCCCGACACCCTCGATCCCGCTCTCAACTCCGCCGTCGACGGCGCGACCATGGTCGCTCACCTCTTCTCCGGTCTTTCCAAGTGGGCGCAGGATGACAAGGGCAACCTCGTCATCGCTCCCGATGCCGCCGAAGAACTCGTCGAAGGTAAGGCCAACGACGACGGCACCGTCACCTACACCTACACCCTCCGCGAAGGTATGAAGTGGTCCAACGGCGACGAAGTCAAGGCCTCCGACTACACCAACGCCTGGAAACGCGCTGCCTCCGAAGAGCTCGGTGCCGACTACGGCTACATGTTCGAAGTCGTCAAGGGTTATCCGAACGACCTCGCCGTCGAGGCCGATGATGCTGCCCGCACCATCACCGTCACCCTCGCCAATGCGATCAGCTACTGGAACGAGCTCCTCGCCTTCCCGACCTACTACCCGGTTCATGCCTCCGCTTACGACAACGAAGCTTGGGCGACCAAACCCGAAACCTACATCTGCAACGGTGCTTACACCATCGATGCTTGGGAGCATGACAGCGTCATCAACCTCAAGAAGAACGAAAACTACATCGATGCCGACACCATCAAGATGGAAGCCATCAACTGCTACCTCTCCGACGATGCGCAGAACATGCTCGCCAACTTCAAGAAGGGCGACTGGCTCCTCATCGACGACGTCCCCACGGATGAAATCGCCACTCTGAAGTCCGATCCCGAATTTGTGATCGCCGGTCAGATCGGTACCTACTACGTCTGCTGGAACGTCAACGCTGACCTCATCCCCGGCTCCACCCTCACCGGTGTGGAAAAGGAAAAGGCACAGCAGGAGATCCGTAAGGCCTTCGGCCTCCTCCTCGACCGCAACTACATCGTCGAGAAGGTCTCCCAGGCCGGTGAAATCCCCGCCTCCTCCTTCGTCGCGATGGGTATGATCGATGCCGACGGCACGGAGTTCTACAAGAACGCCACCGACAACGAGTTCGTTGGTTACTACGACACCTCCGCCGAGGCTTATGAAGCCAACTGCACGAAGGCCGTCGAGATCCTCTCCCAGTACTACAACATCGAATCCAAATAAATTGGAATTTTGATGTGGTTCAGTTCCTATGACTTGCACTGAGTAGGGCCTGACAACAAAGCCGCAGGGCATTTGCCCTGCGGCTTTTTCTGTATGCAAGAGCCTCCCGGACCCCAAAAGAAAACAGGCGTAAACAGACGACTTTTTCCCAAAAAAGACTTGACAAGGGCAAGCGTGTCGTGTATAATATGCGCTGTAAAGTTTTTTTCTTCACAGCGGAGGGCTTATGGTCACGAAAGATTTCTCCCTCATCACGCTGTTCGACCGCTACGGCGCACTGCTCACGGAGAAGCAGCAGACTGCCTTTTCCCTCTCCTACAACGAGGACTTTTCCCTCTCGGAGATCGCGGAACACACGGGCACGTCCCGTCAGGCGGTGCGCTCGCTGATCCAAAAGACCGAAGCCGAACTTCGCAAAATGGAGGCGGCACTGAAACTCGTCGAAAAAGAAGAGATCATTCGCTCGCTCGCCGAGTCCGCGCCCGAAGCGGCGCAGGAGACGGCAAACGCGATCCTTGCGATATTAAAGGAGTAATCCCTTGTTTGAAAACCTTTCCGAAAAGATCACAGAAGCGTTTCGTGCGTTCCGCTCGAAGGGCAAGCTGACCGAGGCCGACTTAAAGGTCGGTATGCGTCAGATCAAGCTCGCGCTTCTCGAGGCCGACGTCAACTTTAAGGTCGTACGCGCCTTCGTGGATCGCGTGCGTGAACGTGCGCTCGGCGAGGAGATCCTGGAAAGTCTCGTCCCCGGACAGATGATCGTCAAGATCGTCAACGAGGAACTCTGTGCCATCATGGGCTCGGAAAACGCCAAACTTCAGATCTCCCCGAAGCCGCCGACGAAAGTCTTGATGTGCGGTCTGCAGGGCAGCGGTAAGACCACGCAAAGCGCAAAACTCGCCCGTCTCTACAAGAAACAGGGCAAGCGTCCCCTGCTCGTCGCCTGTGACGTCTACCGTCCTGCCGCCATCAAACAGCTGCAGGTCGTCGGTGAACAGGTCGAGGTTCCCGTCTTCACCGTCGAAGGCTGCACCGACCCCGTCAAGATCGCCTCCGACGCCTTAAAATACGCCGAGAGAAACGCGCTTGACTTTGTCATCTTCGACACGGCAGGCCGTCTGCAGATCGACACCGTTCTCATGGAAGAACTCGTAGAGATCAAAAACGTGACCGAGCCGACCGAGATCCTGCTCGTCGTCGACTCCATGACCGGTCAGGAAGCCGTCAACGTTGCCGAGACCTTCCACGAGATGCTCTCCATCACGGGCGTCATCCTGACGAAACTCGACGGCGACACACGCGGCGGTGCGGCACTCAGTGTCAAATACGTCACCGGAGCACCGATCAAATTCGTCGGTATGGGCGAAAAGCTCGACCAACTCGAACCTTTCCACCCTGACCGTATGGCAAACCGCATCCTCGGCATGGGCGACGTTCTCTCCCTCATCGAAAAGGCGGAGGCCGCCATCGACGAGAAGAAGGCCGCCGAGATGGCCGAGAAGTTGCGCGAAAACTCTTTCACCCTCGACGATTACCTGGAACAGTTCAAGCAGATCCGTTCGATGGGCTCGATGCAGGACATCATGGGGATGCTCCCCGGCATCAAGCAGAGCGACCTCAAGGACGCCAAGATCGACGAAAAGCAGATCGACCGCATGGAGGCGATGATCCTCTCCATGACGCGAGAAGAACGTGCGAAACCGCAGATCTTAAATGCCTCGCGCCGTCGCCGCATCGCACAGGGCAGCGGCACCTCGGTCGAGGAACTCAATCGCTTCATCCGCCAATATGAGCAGATGCAAAAGATGATGAAGCAATTCACCGGCGGCGGCAAGAAAAAAGGCAAACTCGCCCGTCGTTTTTCCGGTCTCTTTTGATGTTGACCCCGTTTTTGGGTTGATATAAAAACAAACACCACTTAAATCACTTTGGAGGAAACTAACATGGCAGTCAAAATTCGTCTCAAGAGAGTCGGCGCGAAGAAGGCGCCCTACTACCGCATCGTGGTCGCGGATTCCCGCTCCCCCCGTGACGGCCAGTTCATCGAAGAAATCGGTCACTACAACCCCAACACCGATCCCGCCACCGTCGTCGTTGACAACGAAAGCGCGAAGAAATGGATGAAGAACGGTGCTCAGCCCACTGAAACCGTCCGCAGCCTTCTCAAGAAGAGCGGCGCGATCGAATAAGATTCGATCATGCTGCGAGATCTGGTTTTAGATATCGTACGCGCTCTGGTCGATCACCCCGCCGCCGTGAAAGTGGACGAGCGTTACGAGGGTGAATACCTCCACCTCGAGATCCACGTCGCACCCGATGACATGGGTAAGATCATCGGCCGCGGCGGCAAGATCGCCCGTGCCCTTCGCACCGTGGTGAAGGCCGCTTCCCTGCGCGAAAACCAGAAGGTTCTGGTCGATATCCTCTAAAAAGCAAAAAGAGACACGGCGTCACGTGACGCCGTGTCTTTTTTGTTACACTTTTTCGGTGATGGTGAGATTCTGCGGAATGACACCTGCCTCCAGATACACGATCTCCGTAATCTGGGCAACTTCGGCATCTGTCAGTCCGTCCGACTGCACGATGATGCTCGCGCGGTCCCCCTCAAGCACCGCCACGCAGTTGGAAAAGCCCTTCGCTTTGACGCGATTTTCAATGTCCACCTCTGCGGCAGTGCGATCCACGAGCGCGTTCATCGAGGCGTACGCTTCCTCTCGCGAAGTAGTGCTTGCCGCCTCGTCGTCGGCGAGTGCCTGATACATGTCGATCGCCTCGTCACGCACACGAGATCGATTGATGACGGCAACGGCAAAATAGTCGTCCTCGGCACTGTCCGCACTGCCCGGAGTAGACACCAAAGGCGGCTCTTCGGGCTGCGTCTGGGCAAAACGCAGGTTTAAGTAGGCAGCCAGCAGGATCAAGACCGCGCAACCTGCGATCAACAGATTTCGCACCGAGAGCGATTTCCAGGGAAAGGGGGCAAAACCCGCTTTCTTTTCACCGAGCAGGCGTTCACGCAGTTTTGAAAACGAAAGTTGGCCCTGCTTTTCTCCGTCCTTTTCCCGTTTGGTTTTCGCAGGCAAAAGGTTGCGTTTCTTTTTTTGATTCGGTTCAACTGTAAGTTTCTTGAGTTCTTCCATCGTCCATTCCTCCTCGTTAATTGGTTACGCTGATTTGATTCGCATTCAGATCAAAGAGCGTCTGCACCAAAGTGATGATCTTCATCTGCACGGCCGGCTCTGAGCCACCCGTACAGACCACGCTCACGCCGCGCACGCGCGGAAGCGAGACACTCTGTACGATCGGGGTCTTGACCCCGTTTTTGCCCGTTTCCAGAACTACAGTGCTCTCTTCCTCGCACTCTTCCTCTCCGCCGCTTCCGACGTGGGTGCTCTTGGTGCGGTCTAAAGCGTAATGCTCGATGAAAAACGTCTCCATCGTGAGCATTACCCGGGTCTCCCCTGCCCCCTGCACCGCAGAGATCAGGGCCGCGACGCGCTCTTCCAGCATCTGCGTATAGGCCGCCTCATCAAACTCCCTTGAAACAAGTGCGGTCTCGCTTGTCTCCCCGCGACTGCCGGAGAACAGAAGCAGCACCACGCCCAACAGAAACAGCAAGCCGAGGGACAACACTTTTTTCTGTTTGAAAATACCGCTCACACGCGCCATCGGCGAATCACCCAAGCGTTCCCCCTCCCTCTTGTTCCAAACGAAATTCCGTCCCGTAACGCTCGCCGAGAGCGCAAAGCGTCTCCTCGTATTTCTGCGGCGGGCTGTCACAATATATGCATGCGTCAAAGCGATTTATGTCAGCACTGAAATCCACATCCACACAGCAGGAAACGTTCCAAAGAGATTCCAGCTCCGCTTGTATCACGGATTCCAACTGCTCTGCGGCAAGGCTTGTGATCGCACCTTCCGGAGAAAGGGATCCTTGCTCCCCTTCTTGTTCTTCACTCAGCGAAACGGAGGCAAGAAGATCCTCCGCGTCCCTCCCAAGTACAAAAGAGAGGATCGGAGAAGCCATCAAAAAGACGATCCAGACCGCGATCACAGCACGCAAAAGACGGCCGAGCGACGAGAGTCGTGAAGGAAGGAGGAGTTCACTGACCGCCGAAAAGATCCCCGCAAGCACAACGGAACACAAAAATTGCGAAAACATTCACCCTCCGATGGGCACGGCGATAAAAATTCCGAACCCGAGCAGAAAAAAGACACCGCCCGAAAGCACGACGGCATTCAGTATCGAGAGCGTTTGGGCGCAATCGGACAAAAAAACCCCTTCTCTCTCCAAGGAAAAGCACTCCGCAAACGCAGAGAGCAGGCGAAAGAGTGCCTGCCGCACAAGAACCAAGCAAAGCGGCACCAACACGATCCACAACACGCAAAAGACACCCAAAAAGCCGATCGAACCGCGCAACACATGCATTGCCGAAAAGACGGTCTTTGCCGATTCGGAGAACATCCCGCCGACGGCCGGAACGAAGTTTGCCGCCGCAAACCGCGCCGAGCGCAACGCAAGCGAGTCTGCGGAAGCGGAAAGCAAGGTCTGAACCGAGAGGATGGCAAGCAGCACGAGAAACAAGGCGGAAATGCAAAACATCACAACCCGACGCAAAAAGCGCGAAAGCGAAGAAAAATTCACCGCGGAAACTGCCCCTGCCGCAGACAGGGCAAACGAAGCGCACAGAAGGGGCAACAGATACTCGCTCGAAAGCGATTCCAAAACCGTCAGGGCACTCAAAAAAAGCGAGCTTTGCACCGTCGAACTCACCACGCCGCCCGAGAGCGAATAGACCGCGCCCGTGATCGGAAGCATCGACGAGAGAAAGGACGTAAACATCGTCAGCGTCTCCCCCACGGTGACAAACAGACTGTAGAGTCCGTGATAACTGACGCCTGCGAGAACGAGCGCCGAGAGAAAGTCGACTGCGTCCCGCACGCTGTCGCGAAACCAGGAGAGACTCATCGCCGAAAAAAAGGCCGAGAGGACGAGCACGCAAAACAGCGAAGCAAACAGCGTCACTTCCCCCGAAAACGCGTTCATTGCACTGTGAAAAATGGATGTAAACAGTCCCCGAAAATAGTTCTGCGACGTCATTTCTTCCCCGTTTTTGACGCCGGAAATCAGTTCTTCCCGCATCGGAAGATCCGATGGCAAGACCTCTTCGAGCCGATCAAGATCGGCACGTTCAAACAAGTCCTCCATCAAAGTATCCCCCGCGAAGACGGGAGCGGAAAACGCAAACAAAAACACCACGGTAAACAATAAACATCCAAAGATCTTCATAGTTCTCCTTTGTCAAGCGCCGTGGCGGATCGCCTCGGTGACCAATTCCAAAAAGTCCCGCAACAACGGGAGTGCAAGTGACAGAATTGCCCCCTTTCCAAAGAGTTCCGCAGCGCGAGAGAGCGTCATCTCCCCGAGATCACGACAAAACTCCGCCAAAAAACCCGTGCAGAGCGCGATGCC
>JAFQUW010000063.1 GCA_017408325.1 Clostridia bacterium
TTGCTTTTTTCCTTCTTTTCTTTTCGAGAAAAGAAAAGAAGCAAAAGAAAAGCCAAGGTGAGAAAAAGAAACGGCAGTGTCATCAGAAAATGCGCCCAAGCCGCGGGCGCATTTTGGTTTTCGTCTTCCTTCTTAGAAGGAAAAAAGAACAAAACAAAAAACCGCGCCACACGGGCGCGGTTTTTGTGGTCGATGTTCTCAATAATTTTCCTTGCGGACTTCAAAGAAAGACTGGGGATGGGCGCAGACGGGGCAGACGCCGGGCGCCTTCTTACCGATGACGAGGTGACCGCAGTTGCGGCACTCCCACATGGTCTCCTCACTCTTTTCAAAGACCTTCTGCATCTCGACGTTGGAGAGCAGGGCGCGGTAACGCTCCTCGTGCGTCTTCTCGATGGCGGCGACCATTCTGAACTGCGCGGCAAGCGCGGTGAAGCCTTCTTCCTCGGCCTCGCGGGCGAAGGTGGCATACATATCGGTCCACTCGTAGTTCTCTCCTTCGGCAGCGGCAAGGAGGTTTTCCGCGGTGGTACCGAGCTCACCCAGAGCCTTGAACCAGAGTTTGGCGTGTTCCTTTTCGTTGTTGGCAGTCGCTTCAAAGATCGCGGCGATCTGCTCATAGCCTTCCTTCTTGGCCACGGAGGCAAAATAGGTGTACTTGTTTCTCGCCTGAGATTCACCGGCAAACGCGGCAGCAAGGTTCTGTGCAGTCTTGGTTCCCTTAAGTTCCATGATCGTTTCTCCTTTTATGTAGGTATGTAGGGTTTGAAATTATTATATCAAAAACCGGCTCTTTTTCAAGTGTTTTTTTATTATTTGTTTTCTGCAAGTTTCCGTCCCATCAAAACGCCCATTGCAGACGCCATCATCAGTCCGCGCGTCCAACCGGAGGAGTCGCCGAGGCAATGCAGACCGCGGATGCTGGTGTTGAAATCCGCATCCATTCGCACCTTGTTGGAGTAGAACTTCAGTTCCGGCGAATACAGCAGCGTTTCGGGCGAGGCAAAGCCGGGGACGACCTTGTCGACCGCCTGAATGAAGCCGATGATATTCGTCATTGCGCGGTACGGCATCGCGGCGGTGATGTCGCCCGCTACGGCATCCGGCAGAGTCGGGCGCACGTTCGAGCGCGAAAGCTCACGCTGCCAGGTACGCTTTCCGTCGAGAATGTCACCGAAGCGCTGAACGAGAATGTGCCCGCTCGCGAGCATATTCGTCAGTTCCCCGACCTTCTGTGCGTAGGCAATCGGCTGATTGAACGGGACGGTAAAGTTGTGCGAACAAAGGATCGAGACGTTGGTATTCGGCGATTTTTTCTCCTTGTACGAATGACCGTTGACGACCGCGAGATCGTTGTCGTAATTCTCCTGACTGACGAAACCGCCGGGGTTTTGGCAGAAAGTGCGCACCTTGTTCTTAAACGGCGCGGGATAGCCGACGAGTTTCGACTCATAGAGGACGCGGTTGATCTCCTCCATCACCTCGTTTCGCACCTCGACGCGCACGCCGATGTCGACGGTTCCGGGGTCGTGAGCGATCCCGTGCTCGACACAGAGCTTCTCCAGCCAATCTGCGCCGCGGCGACCCGTAGCAACGATGGTGCTCTTCGCCTCGATGCGTTCACTTCCCTCTTTGCCCTCAATCATGGCTCCGTGGCAGACGCCGCCCTCAATGATCAGTCCGCGGCACTCGGTACCGAAGTACATTTCCACGCCTGCATCCCGAAGAGCGTTCTCAATGGCAAGATAGATGTCCTGCGCCTTCTCGGTGCCGAGATGGCGGATCGGACAGTCGACGAGCTTCAGTCCCGCGCGGATCGCCTTGGTGCGGATGTCCTTCACGGAATCCGGGTCGGAGATGCCTTCCACTGCGGTATCTGCACCAAATTCAAGGTAGATCTTATCGGTGTAGTCGATCGTCTCCTGAGCGAGATCCTCGCCGATGAGTTCCGGCAGATCGCCGCCGACCTCATACGAGAGAGAAAGCTTTCCGTCGGAAAACGCACCTGCCCCCGAAAAACCCGTGGTGATATGGCAGTACGGACGGCAGTTGACGCACTTCTGCGTCTTGTCCTTTGGGCAATGGCGGCGTTCAATCGGTTGTCCCTTTTCAACCATCACGATTTTTTGCTTCGAGCCGAGACGCAACAACTCCAGCGCGGTAAAGATACCCGCAGGGCCGGCACCAATAATCAAAACATCGGTTTTCATAGTTCCTCCAAAAGAAAA
>JAFQUW010000064.1 GCA_017408325.1 Clostridia bacterium
TTCGTTATTATTCTACCATAAATCGTACAGAGATGCAAGTCCTTTTCTTGACTGGCGAGGAAAAGAGTGGTAAACTAATAAAAAATATTTCATATGGAGAGCACGATGTCGGAAGAAGCAAAAAAAGTCATTGAAGAGTTGCGACGGGAACTGGCGTACCATTCGCACCGTTATTACGTCTTGGATGACCCGGAGATTCCCGATTACGAATACGATCGGATGTTTCGTCGCTTGCAGGAATTGGAAGCGGAGCATCCGGAGTTTGACGACCCCACGTCACCCACGCGCAGGGTCGGCGGTGCCGTGGCGGAACGCTTTGAAAAGCTGACTCACCGCACACCGCTGAAAAGCTTGCAGGACGTATTTTCCAAGGAAGAACTGTTTTCCTACCTTGCTTCCATCCGCGACGTCTGCCCGGACGCCGAATTTTCTCTGGAGTATAAGATCGACGGTCTGTCCGTTGCTTTGGAATATGAAAACGGCGTGTTTGTGCGCGGAGCCACACGCGGTGACGGCGTCGTCGGCGAAGACGTGACGGAAAACCTGCGCACGATCGGTGCGATCCCGATGCGCTTGAACGAAGCGGTTCCGTACCTCTGCGTGCGCGGCGAGGTCTATATGCCCAAAGCCGTGTTCCACAAACTCAACGCCGCGCGCGAGGAGGAAGGTCTGAGCCTGTTCGCCAATCCGCGAAACGCCGCGGCAGGCTCGTTGCGCCTTTTGGATTCCGCAGAGGTGGCGCGCCGAAACCTCTCGATTTTCGTCTTCAATCTGCAGGATGCACAAGGCTTGGAGTTTGTAAGCCATGCAGAAAGCCTCGCCTATCTTGCGAAACTCGGATTTCGCACCATTCCGGATGAACGTGTGTTTTCCGATGACGAAAAATTGTTTTCTGAAATCTTACGCCGCGGGGAGTGCCGCGACGAGCTTTCCTTTGACATCGACGGTGCCGTCGTCAAACTCAACAGCATCCCCGATCGTGCCAAGGTCGGTGAATTGACGAACGTCCCCAAGTGGGCCTGCGCTTATAAATATCCGCCCGAGGAAAAGGAGACCGTTCTTCGCGGAATTACAATCCAGGTCGGCCGCACGGGAGTGCTCACCCCCGCTGCCGAACTCGTTCCCGTGCGCATTTCCGGCAGTACCGTTTCGCGCACCACCTTGCACAACGAAGATTTCATCCGTGAGAAAGATCTGCGCATCGGGGATACCGTCCGCGTTCGGAAAGCGGGCGAGATCATCCCCGAAATTCTCGGCGTCGTTCTCGAAAAACGCCCGAAGGATGCGCGGGAATATCGGTTTCCGACGACCTGCCCCGTTTGCGGGGAAACGGCGCATCGTGCCGAGGGAGAAGCGGCTTGGCGCTGCATCAACGCGGCTTGTCCCGCTCAACAGCATCGTCTGATCACGCATTTCTGTTCGCGCGATGCAATGAACATCGACGGCTGCGGCCCTGCGCGCATCGAACTCTTCTTGCAGGAAGGCATCCTTTCGGATATCGCGGATCTCTACCGTTTGGATGCCGCCGCCCTCGCCTCCTTGGAGGGCATGGGGGAGAAGAGCGCGAACAACCTGATAAACAGCATCGAACGCTCGAAAGAAAATTGCCTGTCTCGTCTCTTGTTTGCGCTCGGCATTCCGCAGGTCGGACAAAAAGCGGCTTTCGCCCTTGCCCGTCGTTTCGGCACAATGGATGCCTTGATGAATGCTGATGCGGAGGAACTTTGCGCGGTGGATGACATCGGCGCGATCTCCGCGAAAAACGTCCGTGATTTCTTTGATTCGGAGGCCACGCGCAGTTTGCTCGAATCGCTTCGGGAAAACGGCGTGAACTTTGCGTTTCTCGGCGCTTTGCAGAAGGATACGCTGTCCGGTATGACCTTCGTCATCACGGGCACGCTTTCTTCGCTGTCTCGCAGTGAAGCGGAGGCGATTCTGGTCGCCAACGGTGCAAAAGCGGCGGGAAGCGTCTCGAAAAAAACGAGCGGAGTCATCGCCGGGGAGGCGGCAGGATCAAAACTGGCGAAAGCCGAGAGCCTCGGCGTCCCCGTTTACTCGTGGGAAGAGTTTGTGGAGAAGTTTGGGGTCGAGGTTTGATTTTGCCCGAACTCTCTTGAAAAATGTGCAAAATTATAGTATGATACAATTTATCGTTTGACGTTGGAGGCGAAAAAATGATCGGTTTTATCGGTGTCGGAAATATGGCGGGTGCCATTCTTTCGGGCGCAATCAAAGGTGGTGCCGTCTCGGAAGAGAACGTCGGGCTGTTTGATCCCGATGCGGCAAAGTGTGCCCGCTTTCCGAAGGCCCGCGTGTTCGATTCGGCGCGCCGTCTTGCCGAAAACTGTGAGACTGTCGTTTTTTCTGTCAAACCGCAGGTTCTGCCCGCTGTCTTGGAATCGCTGGACGGATTGAATGCGGAAGGGAAAGTGTTCGTGTCCATCTGTGCGGCGGTCGCCACGAGTTTCATCACAAAGGCTCTGCCCGGAGCGCATGTGGTCCGTGCTATGCCCAATACGCCGATGCTTTACGGAAAGGGCGTTTGCGCACTCTCTTCCGGAGAGGGAGTCACCGAATCGGAGTTTGATTCGGTGCGCGCGCTGTTTGAAGCGGTCGGAACGGTTGCCGTTTTGCCGGAGGAAATGCAAAACGCCGTGATCGCCGTGACCGGTTCGTCGCCTGCCTATCTCTTTGCGCTTGCGGAAGCGATGGCATCTTCCGCTGAAAAAAGCGGCTTTGATTACGAGGAAAGCGTGCGCTGGATCGCAGATGTATTTGAAGGTGCGGCGGTGATGCTGCGCGAGAGCGGTTTGAGCCCGAAGGAACTTCGTGAAATGGTCTGTTCTCCCGGCGGAACGACGTTGGAGGCCATCCGCGTGTTTATGCAAGCGGGCTTCTTTGATACGGTGGATCGGGCGATGGACGCTTGCACGCGCCGCGCCGAAGAATTGCAAAAGGACTGAAAGTTTTCCACACTGCAAAACACATATTCACGCATTTTTACGCATAGTTTGGTACAAAACAGGAGGCGTAAAAATGCTGTTGTTAAAGCGATTTTCGCGCGTCAGTGCCCATCCGAAGTTTCAGACTTTTCGCAGGGCACACGCGGTTTTCTCACTGATTTATTTTTTGTTCTTTCTCTTGGGCGTCGTTTTGTGCTCGGCACGGTTGATGACCTTGGAAGGGATCGAGGCTGCCGAGGATTTTGAACTTCACTGGCAGACGCGCATCGCGCAAGGGGAATTGCCTTTTTCCCTCTACGGATTTTGTTCGGTCTTGCCGCAGGTGCTCGGCGTGATGATCTTCGGGATCACCATCTACGCCCCTCTTTTTTGTGGGTTGAGCGCAGGCTTCAGCGCACTCGTTCTCGGCTTTTATGTGCGAATGCTCCTGGGTCTGCTCAGTCGTTCCGGTGCGTATTTTCCGCTGGTTTATTACGTACTCGGAGCCCTGCCGCTCGTGCTCGTCCAACTCCTTCTTTTCTCTTTTTCCGCGGCGGTCTCCCTGCGGATCTTCACCCCGCACCGAGAAGGGGACAGGGAGGATGAATTGCTCTTCGGCGGCACGCTTTTTTGTGCACCGTATTATAAAAACGTGATCAATTTCCGTTTTTTACTTACCTACCTTGCGATCTTCGTTTTGGGCGTGATCCTGATCTTTTTGTGCTGTCTTTTGCAGGCGGCAATGGTTTTGAAATTATAAA
>JAFQUW010000065.1 GCA_017408325.1 Clostridia bacterium
CGGGTCTTCTCTCTTTTTTGTTTTACTGTCCTTCGGAGAAAAAGTGGAGGAGGATCGTTTCCGAGACGCGCTCCTCGCCGATCCTGCCGGATGCCTCCAACGAGACGGTATAATGCAAGCGATCGCCGTCAAGGGCGCCGACAGAAACGTTCGCTACTTCCAGTTTATCCGGCGAGGCACCGTCTTTTAACGCCGCACGGCAAGTCTCTTTTGCAAAAGAGTCCAACCGGTCGCGCGGGAGGATCTTTTCCTCAAGCGGCTTCAACGACCCGGGGTTTATAAACGTGATGCTTTCCAAATTCCCGTATCCGTTTACAACGAAACGAATGCCGTCTTGCGCCTCGTAACCCTCGCAGGAAAAGGAATACCGGATCGTCCAAAGATGTTCCGTTACCGTCTCGTCGCCCCACGCGGCGGAAAACGGAAGAAAACCGTCCGTCGTGATCCGTTTTGTGTTCACGACCTGTGTCGTCGAGATCGAACGCGTGTAATCCGAACGCGTAAGATGCGCTTTTACAAACTCCTCCGCGGTGGAAAAAAGCGTTTCTTCGCTTGGCTTTTTCGTGAAATTCAACACGAGGTCTTGCGGCAAAACAACCGAGCAAAGCTGCCCGTTTTCCCGAGAAAACACAACCCTCCCGCCCGTTTTTTTGTGAAACGTATAACAGTCCGTTTCGGTTTTTTTGTATGTTTCGGGAGAAGTAAATTCATAATCCAGCACAAACTCCTTGCCCAACAGAGAAAGCGTTCGGGTAGCGGGAGCCGCCTCGGAAAAATAACTCTCACCCGTATCCTCCGAGGAAAAAGACGGAAATGCAAAAAGAGTATTTTGCAGCGTCGTTTCGCGGCCGACAAGGATCGGATCGGGAATCGGCGCCTTTTGCGAAACGAAGGGCAAAAGGGCAACCGCTCCCCCGACCAGAATCAACAGGAGGGCCGCGCACACGATCCTTCGCGCCTTTGTGCGCCGCGCAAAGCAAGCCGCTCGACGCGCGAGGACATTTTCCGCCATCTCACGTGAGCTCTTCATATCGGTATCCCTCCTGTTCCAAAAGTTTCCGAAGCGCACCCTTTGCGCGGTAAAGCAGATTTTCCGTCTGCTTTTTCCTTTTTTTCAAAACCGTCGAGGCCTCGTCCAGCGAAAAGTTTTCAAAATACACCAAAAAGAGAACGCTTTGATAATCGGGGGCAAGCCGCTTCATCGCGCGGTGCAAAATGAGGGCGCTCTCCTTTTGAAAACAGGCCTCTTCTATGCTTTGAACATCGGCGACCTGCACCTCTGAAAGCGGCACTGTTTGCGTTCGCTTTGCGCGGCGCAAATGATCCAGCGCAAGGTTTCGCGCAGTCGCAAAAAGCCAAGTCTTAAACGAGCTTTTCCCCAAAAAGCGAGGCTTTTTGACCACGAGCTTCAAAAAAGTGTCCTCGACCAGATCCTCTGCCAACCATACGTCCTTGACAAACCCGCACACGTAAAGGATCAGCGGATCCTTATACGCCTCGATCACGCGAACAAGGCCCTCGTCATCTCCTTCGAGATAACGGAAATAATCTTGTGCTCCTTGATCCATTGCTCATCCTCGCCAAGTGTTTTTCCAAAAACCGCGGCTTTTTCTGTTCCCTTATTGGTCCTCGTCGCAGAGTTGCATAAACTTCTGTAGGTCGATCATGCCTTTTGCAAGCATCAAAAAGCGGTCGTTGTAGCGGTCGATCGTCCCTGCGGCCACGCCGAGCAGGTAGCGGAAGAGTTCGGGCGTGGGCACGCTCCCGTGGAAGGCGCTGAAGACGTTGAAGGAGATCGTCCCGTTCTCCAGCTTCAGATCAAAGGCGCCGTTTAAGATCTTCGAATTGACGTAGACGACAGCCATTGCCGCCTCGACGCGGCGATCCTCCTCCGCCGTTACGGGAAGGCGGGAATATACGCGCACCAGTTGCGCGTCCGGGATCACCACGACGACAAACTCCATCGGAAGATCGTCGCCGCTCATTCCGAAGGTGATCGTCAGATCCTCGTCGTGGCGGTCGAATTTCAAGCCGTCCTTCTCGTAAGCGAGACACATTGCCTCGTAGACTGTGCGGGCCTGTTGCAGCTTTTCGGTTTGTTCCATATTCGTATCGTTCCGTTTGTGTAAAAATTCCGTCGCGCCGAAGGGGCGCGCGGTGTCCTTTATCATACCATCCGTCCGCGGCCGCTGTCAATCGCCCCCGTCTTCTTTTTTGCAAAGAAAGCGGCGAAATTCTTGCTTTTTTCCTTGCTTCTGTCGGTAAACTATGGTATAGTAAACTATATCTGTTTTACGGATGTGGATTTTTAGAATATTCGGAGGTTTTCCACGATGGCCGAAGCATTCTTTTTTGATTTTACCCACGAAACAAACGAGTATCGACTCGAAGTCCCCTTTGACGGCGCGTTTCGTCTTCGTGCCAAGGTCGGCGGCGACGCACCCTTGGGCGCCTGTGAGATCCTTGCCCGTGACATGGGAGAGGAGATCGACGCGTCTTGCGAAGAACTCTGCATCACCGAAGAGGGCGGCGTGACACGCATCGCCGCAGAAGAGATGGAGGCGGTGTTGACGCTCTCCCCCTTCTCGCTTGCCTTTTTTGCCGAGGGCGAGGAGAAGTGCCGCCTGACGAGCCTGTCGAAAACCTCCTTTGCCGCCCCGCTTGATAAAACTCCCGTCTTCGGCACGGGTGAACGCTTCAACGTCGCCAACCAGCGTGGAAAGAAGATCGACCTCTACTCGATCGACCGCTGGTGCCAGACGGAGGGCAACTCCTACATTCCGATCCCGCTCTTTCTCACCACGCTCGGTTATCACTACTTCGTTAACCGCTTCGAGCGCATGATGTTCGACCTTGACAGCGAAGAGACGGGCGTCTTTTCCGCCGAGGTGCTCGAGGAGGGTGTCGTCGACCTCTACGTCTTTTTGACCGACGATCCGACCGAGGTGCTTTACAACTACGCATATCTTTCCGGCTTTTCCCCTTCCGTTCCCGACTGGGCGTACGGCATCCACGTCTCCCGTCACGGCGGTCTGCGCGAATTCGGAAGCATCGAAGGCGTTCTGGAAATGGCGCAGAAGATGGACGAATTCGACCTGCCCTGGGACGTGGCGATCCTGGAGGGCTGGGAGCCCTACGACTACCTCGGCATCGAGGATCTCAAAAAGCTCAATGCCTACCTCGCCGCGAAGGGCAAGCGCTACCTGCTGTATCAAAGCTGCGGACGCTACCTCGACTACAAGAACAAGCACGCCCGCCCCGCAGAGCTGGAGGAGATGACTCAGATCCACGACGAATACGCCGTCTCCGACGCGCTCACGGGCGAGGTGATGCTCCCCGACATCAACATTGAAAACCCGGCCGACGCGCCCAACGCGCGCATCTATCGCTGGCTCGACGTGACGCATCCCGGCGCCAGAGAGCAGTGGTTTGAACAGGTCTGGGCGATGTTTGCAAAAGACTGCGGCTGCTCGGGCGCAAAAATGGACTTCTGCGAGCAGTTCCCCGGCAACCGTCCCTTGAATTTCCACGACGGCAGAAGCATCTCCGGCACCCACCACTGGTATCCCGTATACCTGAACGCGATGACGCACAGAAACTTCGCCGAAAAGCGCGGAGAGGACGGAGCGATGCTCTTTGCGCGCGGCGGTGCCATCGGTGCCCAACGCTACCCGATCATGTGGGCAGGCGACCAGCTTCGCGAGTGGCGCTTTTTGCCCGCGATGCTGCGCGGCGTGTTGACCGCCGGTCTCTCCGGCGTCCCCTTCATGGGCTTTGACCTCGGCGGATACCTCGTCAGCCGCGACCCCGACAACAACCCCGATGTCGACATCTTCCTGCGCGGTGCGGAAATGGCCTGTTTCTCCGTCTGCATGCAGACGCACGGCAAGGTCCGCCGTCCCTACGACTTTGAGGAAGACGTCATCGACGTCTACCGCCTCTACTGCAACCTGCACGAGGCGCTCATCCCCTACCTTGCGGAACAGGGTCGCGTGGCAAGCACCTCCGGCCTGCCGCTGATGCGCCACCTCTTCCTGTCCCATCCGACGGACGAGACCGTCTATGCGATCGACGACGAATACTTCCTCGGCGAGGCACTTCTCTGTGCGCCCGTGATGGAAGGCCGCGACTGCCGCGACGTCTACCTGCCCGAGGGCGACTATATCGGTCTCTTCGACGGCAAGGAATACGAGGGCGGCACGTGGCTGCGTGATTTCCCCGCGCCGCTGTCCCAGACGCCCGTCTTTGTGAAGAAGGATCACTTCTCCGACGTGCTCGGCACCTGCCTTGCCGAGGCAAAGGAGATCATCCGCGAGATCGCAAGCCTGAAATAAACGAGGTTTTATGGATTATATCGTCGTTCTGCTCTCCGGCATCGGGCTCTCCGCAGACGCGGCAAGCGTGGCCGTCTGCGAGGGGATGAAGTCGAAGGCAAAGGATCTCAGACTCTGCTTCAAGATCGCCTTCTTCTTCGGCGTCTTCCAGATGTTGATGCCGATTTTCGGCTTCTATCTGGGCGACCTGATGAATCTCATTGACTTCCTCGCCCCTGCCGTGGGCTGGATCGCCTTCGGCCTGCTCTTCTTCGTTGCCGCGAAGATGCTCTTGGAAGCCCTTCATCCGGAAGACGAGGGCTGCCCCTCGTGTGAAAAGCCTGCCGCCACCACGCACGAGCTCTTTCTGCTCGCCGTTGCGACGTCGATCGACGCGATGACCGTCGGGGTCGGCTTTGCGGCGAAGGTTCCCGCCCTTCTGCCCGTCGTCAAGGACCTAAACGTCCTCTTCGCCTCGGCGATCATCGGCTGCGTCACCTTCGCGCTCTCCTTTTTCGCCGCCTTTTTCGGCGAAACGCTCTCCACGCGCCTCGGCTCGAAAGCGGAGCTGGTCGGCGGCTCGGTGCTTTTGCTGCTGAGCCTCAAGATCCTGTTGGAAAACCTCGGGGTCCTTTCCCTGTAACACGCAATCACACTGTTTTAAGAAGGAGACAACTATGAAACAGACGGATAAAACGATGGACAAGCTCGTCGCGCTCTGCAAAGGACGCGGCTACATCTTCGCCGGAAGCGAGATCTACGGCGGCCTTGCCAACACCTGGGACTACGGTCCCCTCGGCGCGGAGCTCAAAAACAACATCAAGCGCGCCTGGTGGCAGAAGTTCGTGCAGGAAAACCCCTACAACGTGGGGCTGGACGCCGCAATTTTGATGAATCCGCAGACCTGGGTCGCCTCCGGTCACCTCGCCGGCTTCTCCGATCCTTTGATGGACTGCCGCGAGTGCCACGAGCGTTTCCGCGCGGACAAGCTCATCGAGGACTGGTGTGCCGAAACAGGATACACGCTTGAAAAGCCCATCGACGCCTTCTCCCACGAGGAGATGAAGAATTTCGTCGAGGAGAAGAACATTCTCTGCCCGACCTGCAAAAAGCACAACTTCACCGACATCCGTCAGTTCAACCTGATGTTCAAGACCTTCCAGGGTGTCACCGAGGACGCCAAGAACACCGTTTATCTGCGTCCCGAGACTGCACAGGGCATTTTCACAAACTTTGTCAATGTCCAGCGCACCACCCGCCGCAAGCTGCCCTTCGGCATTGCCCAGATAGGCAAGTCCTTCCGCAACGAGATCACTCCGGGCAACTTCATTTTCCGTGTCAGAGAGTTTGAGCAGATGGAGCTTGAGTTCTTCTGCGAGCCCGGCACCGACCTTGAGTGGTTCGAGTACTGGCGCAACTTCTGCCACCAGTTCCTGCTTGCTATCGGCCTCAAAGATGAAAACCTGAGACTGCGCGACCATGACCCCGAGGAGCTGAGCTTCTACTCCAAGGCCACCACCGACTTTGAGTTCCTCTTCCCCTTCGGCTGGGGCGAGCTCTGGGGCGTGGCTGAC
>JAFQUW010000066.1 GCA_017408325.1 Clostridia bacterium
TCTGAATATGCTCCCGCTCATTTTGATCCTGTCGGCCTTTGCCCTGCTTACGCTGCTCTTTCTGCTTCCGCAGACGATGCGCTTTGAGTCCGACGCCCTTTGCATCACCCAATTTGCCGCAAAGAAGGTCCGTGTCCCCTACGACAAGGTCTTCAACTGCGACGCAAAGTTGAAAGACTCGTTTTTGAACGCCGCATACAGCTCAACCGTGAAGGTCTATTACCGCAACGAACGAAACCGAAAATGCGCCCTCCTGCTGCGCCCCGAGCGCGCCGAACTCTTTGTCGACGAACTGAAACGACGCTGCAAAGAGTTTCGGGAAGAGTCAAACAAAGAAAGTTTGGTCGACGTGTTCTTCCGCGAGGACGACCGCTAACACAAAGGAGATTTTCTTCAGGTTATGAACAAACCCTTATCCAACATCCGCGTCGTGGAACTTGCGGACTACGTGTCCGCCCCCGTCTGCGCACGCATCCTCGCCGATCTGGGTGCGGAGGTCATCAAGATCGAGCGCGAGAGCGGAAACGTCTGGCGCGAAACGGGCAAAGCCAGTTGCCCGGGCAAATTCACCGACGAAGAAAACCCGGGCTACGACATCAACAACACCGGCAAACTCCACGTCGTCCTGAATCTGAAGACCCCGGAAGGGCTTGCCGCCTGCCACCGCCTTTTGGAGACGGCGGACGTCTTTGTGACCAATATGCGCGTGCAGGCACTCAAACGTCTCGGCCTCGACTACGACACCCTCAAGGACCGTTATCCGCGCCTCGTCTACGCCATTGGCCTCGGATACGGGGAAAAAGGGCCCGACGCCGACAAGCCTGCCTTTGACCACACCGCTTTCTGGGCGAGAACGGGCTTTTTGCTCGACATGGCCCCCGTGACCGAAGACTATCACCCCGTTTTTCCGCCCTCTTCCGTGGGCGACAACTTCACGGGAATGACCCTTGCCGTAGAGGTCTGCGCCGCGCTCTTCCACCGCCTCACCACGAAAAAAGGCGACTATGTGCGCTCCTCGCTCTTTCACAACGGCATCTTCGCCATGGGCGCGATGCAGATCGCCACGCAGGGCCCCGACGGCTCCGTTTTTCCGCGCACGCGTGAGAAACTCGGCGTCGCCTACGGGGACTACAAGTGCGCCGACGGCGTCTACGTCTATATCGCGGCCGGCTATGCGGAACAACTCATCGAAAAAGTGTTCACCATTATCGGACGGGAAGATCTCATCACGGACCCGCGGTTCAACTCCGTCGACGCGAGACGTGAACACGCGGAAGAACTCTACGAGATCGTCTGCGCCGCGATGCTCTCCCGCACCTCCGACGAATGGCTCGCCTTTGCCGAAGAAGCGGATATCCCGATGGTGAAAATGCAGCATTTCTCCGATCTCTCCGAGGACGTTCAGGCTCTGGAAAACGGATACGTCCAGGACGTCACCTACGAAAGCGGCACCACCTACAAGATCGCTTCCAGCCCGATCGAGATGGACTCCGTCGGGGCGCTGTTCACCGAGCCGACCAAAAAGATCGGCGCGGACACAGACGCGGTGCTGACCGCCGTCGGCTACAGCGAAGAAGAACTGACCTCCCTCAAGGACAAAGGGGTCATCAACCGATAAACGAACGAAAGAAGGACAACGATATGGTTCTCGGAATCTACGGTGCCAGCGGCCTCGGCACCGAATATGAAGGCTTGGCAGAACGCATCAACGAAGAACAGTCTCGCTGGAGCGAGATCTTCTTCATCGACGACGCGCCCGAAAAGAACGGCACCACGCTCGTCGATCTTGGCGTGTTGAGTTTTGACGATGCCGTCAGCAAATACGGTACGGAAAATCTCGAGACGATCCTCGCCATCGGCGAGCCTGCGGTCAAAGACCTCGTCTTTGAAAAGGTGCGCGCGCGCGGCGTCGCGATCACGAATCTCATTCATCCCGAAGTGCGCATTCCGCGCGGTTTTTCGTGCGGCGACGGGCTTCTCGTGCACCGCGGCAGCGGACTGCCCCCCCGTTCCGTCTTCGGAAACAACGTGCTCATTCAGGGACACGCCATCCTCGGACACGACCTTGAAATCGGCGACAACGTCGTCATCTCCTCGCTCGCCTTTGTCGGCGGCGACACAAAGATCGGCAGAAACACCTACGTCGGCCCCGGTTCCTGCATCCGAAACGGGCTGACCATCGGCGAAAACGTCATCGTCGGTATGGGCTCGGTCGTAACCAAGGATATCCCCTCGGGCTCTGTCGTCTACGGAAACCCGGCAAAGGTGATGCGCAAAAACGACTCGGGCCGCGTCTTCTCGAAATAAACCCGCCCCTCTCTTTCCACGAACCTTTTGTTTTGGAGAACGACTTATGACGTTTAAAGATCTGCTGCGTTACAGATCGGCGTGGCTCGGCGTCGCGCTCATCTGGGTCACCTTCTATCACCTCCCCGTCGACTCGGGTCCGTTTGACATGCTGAAGGCGATCGGATACGGCGGTGTGGACATCTGTCTGTTTGCCTCGGGCATCGGCTGCTTCTTCTCTTTGTCCAAAGACGCGGACGTCTGGGCGTTTTACAAACGACGCCTGCGCCGTCTGGGCCCGACCTATCTTCTGTTTATCGTCGTCTGGCTTGCGTTTCGCCTTGCCATCGGACAGTTCGATCTACAGATGGCGCTCGGCAATCTTCTGGCACTCCAGAACTTCACAGGACACGGCGGAGAGTTCAACTGGTACGTCAGTGCCATCTTCCTGTTCTACCTGTTCGCGCCGTATTTCAAACTCATCGCCGAACGGGAAAGCCGCGCCCGAACCACTTTGTTTTTCGTGTTTTTGGTCGCCTGTTCCGTCCCGTTCTGGCACGCCGACCACCTGTTGATCGCCGTCTCGCGTCTGCCGATCTTCTTTTTGGGCTTCCTCTTCGGCAAGGTCTGCCGAACAAACAAGACCATAAAAAGAACGCACGTCGTCCTCCTGGCGGTCAGTCTCGTGCTGGGTCTCGCGGCCATTCTTGCCGTCGACCGTTTCGGCGCGGACTACATCTGGTCGCACGGCCTTCAGTGGTATCCCTTCATCCTCATCACTCCACCGCTATGCCTTCTGATCTCCCTTTTCTCTTCCCTTCTTTCGAAGACGAAGTGGACGCGGGCGATCGTCTCCTTTTTCTCACTGTGCGGCGAGTATTCGTTTGAACTCTATCTGCTGCACTTTTTCCTGATCTCAGTGGTCAACGTCCTACTCAAACTGCCTGCCTTTGCACCGCACTCCACACTCCTCTGGCTCGGCGCAGGGCTGCTTCTCTTTTTCCTTTGCTACCTGCTTCGCCGCGTGGCAAACGGACTCTCCACCCTTCTGTTTCAAACAAAAAAGGACTGAACACAAAGAAAAAACAGCGTGGCTTCTGCCACGCTGTTTTCGTTTTCTCGTCAATGGATCTTCCAGTCGACGACGGTTCCCTTTTGGATCAGAAACGCACGCTTTGCGATCTTTGCCATGGGAAGGTCGGAGACGGAATCGGAATAGAATTCGTCGACCGCCCGAATGCCGCAATCTTCGAAGAGTCGGCGCACTTTTTCTTCGCCGTAACAGTTTTCCCCCGTATAAACGCCGTTTTTCGGGTCCACGCGGGACGCCAGCAAACGCCCGACGCCGAGTTTGCGGCAGATCGGCCGAAGCAAAAACTCGGGAGACGCGGAAATGACGACGTCGTCTTCCCGCTTTTGTTTGAGGTAGAAGGAGTAGATCTTGCATTCGTGTTTCTGCCAGAATAATTCGACCTCACCTTCGGTGTCAAGCGACTGGAAAAAGGAGAAAAACCGTTCTTTCATCTCGGTCTTTCGGATCCTCCCCAGCGCGTACAGCAAGAACGCCCACGCCTGCTTGGGCGCAAAGCGCAGGATCGACGGATGCCGCTTAAGCGAAAACAGGTAAAAATCGACCGTGCTGTCTCCGCCGTAGATGGTCTTGTCAAAATCGTATGCGTTCAAGCCGGGGCCTCCGTCACAAGAGATACAAAATGGTAAACATCGCCGCAAAGTACAAAAGGCACAGCGAAAGCAAGACCTTGTCGTGAAGCAAAACTTCCACAGGATCGCCGTCGGAGTCGCCCTCGACGTCGAGGCTGTACTTGAGCGTGATGAGAAGCACGAGCGGCACGGTGAGGATGAGCAATTCGCTGTTGTAAAGACGGATCGTCCGCTCGTCGGTGCTCCACAGAGCATAGAACACGTTGGCAAGCGTCAGGCACATATACATACTTTGATCCAGAAATCGGACGGGGTATGCCTTCAAGACCTTGCGCGTCTCGCCGCCGCCGAGGTTTTTCAGTTCGTTTCTGCGCTTGCCGAGGGCGAAATAGAACGAGAGCGCGATCACGGTCAGATAGAGCCAGTTGGAGATCGTGATCCCCGTGACGAGCGCACCGTAGAGAATGCGCAGCAAAAAGCCCGCGACCAGAATCGAAATGTCGACGATGGGCAGATTCTTCAGTCCGAAACTGTAGGCCAGATTGAGGAGAAAATACAGGGCGAGAAGTGCGCTTGCAAGCGGATGGAACGCGGCGAGGTTCAGCAGTGCCGCAACGACCAGAAGCAGGGCGGCCAGGATCCAAGCCGCCTTGACCGACACCGTGCCCGCGGCAATCGGACGGCGGCACTTGGTCGGGTGGTTTCGGTCCTTGTTGCGGTCGCGGATGTCGTTGATGACGTACACGGCCGAAGAGACGAAGCAAAACGCGCCGAAGGCAAGCAGCCCCGCGGTCAGTTTTTCCGGTTGGAACAGCTGTCCGCTGCACGCCAGAGCGGCAAAGACCAGAATGTTCTTGATGTAGTGATGCACGCGCATCAGTTTCAAATAGCGCATCGTGCCCTCCTCAAACGGGATAATTCGTCGTGGCAAACTGCAAAAGTTGAGCCATCGCGGGAATGTTAAACAGCAGAAGCGTTGCCGTGGCCGCGGCCGTGGCAAGCGGAATCAAAAAGCGCACCGAGAGCCACGCTTCGATCTTCTCAAACAGTCGGAACAGCAGCACAAGATAGGCCCAGCCGAAATAGAGCGCGTAGAGGATCAGCCCGTTTTCCTTCGTGCCCCAGCCGAGCACGAACAGCAGCAAGACGGAAAAGGCGACCCACACGCCGGAAAAGACCGCGTCTTTTTTGTCGCGGTTGCAGACCGCACTCAAGAGCGCAAGGATCAGAAGCACCGTGCCGAGGATGCTCACCCCGTCCGCCGGCAACAGTTGCCAGGAAGGGTGTCCGCCGACAGTGGCCTCGCCTGCCGCGGGGGAAACGAAGATATTTCGGACGAAATGCGTGAACTGGTAGAGTTTTTCCGTCAGCGTGACGGCTTTGCCCGTGTATCCGGACAACGCACCGACTCTCGAGAAGACGTTGAGCACCACGTCAAAGCGGCAGAAAACAAACCAGAGCGCAAAAAACTCCAGTCCGTATTTCGCCAGGTCGAAGACATAGGCAAAAAAGTTCTTTTTCGGTGAGCGTTCGCTCAGCGCGGGCAGAAGCACCGCCCCCGTCAAAAGCGTGCCGCCGACGCCCCAGACGGCGAGTCGCTTTGCGCGAGACGTCTCGCAGATCACGTACAAACAGACGGCAAGCCAGAAATACGCCACGACGTACTGCTCCATCATCACCGAAAAGAGAAGTTGCGCGTAGGTAGAGACCGACAGAGTCATAAAACAGGCGCGGCGGAGCGCAGAGAGACGCATCGCGCGGGAAATGAGGAAGTTTGCCGCAAAAAGCAGGACGATCTGCATGGAGTTGATCAGGATCGCGCGCACGCTCTCCGACACGCAGAAGATGCGGGAGAACAGATACGGGATCGCGGTAAACGGGGCGGAAAACACGGCAAACAAGGGCTGCCGAAGGTCGTTTTCGGGATGAGTCAGCCAAACGTACGCATTTCCCTTCACCAAAGACGGCGAATCCGAGGAATAGAGGAGGTCGTAAAAATACTCCGTACCGTAAAACGCCTCGCTCTGCAAAAAGGAGAAGGTCACAAAGCCGAGCACAAGCGTCAAAAGTGCGCCGTAAAAGATCCACTCCGAACGGCGGACGCCGAGACGCGGGTCGATCCCGTCAAACAACCGCCCGAATTCCCGAAAGAAGAGCGAAAGGGCAAAATAGACGAAGAAAAACGCCGCCGCGGCACCGACGTAGCCGAGGACGAGGAAAGCCGACTCAAACTTCGGGGAAAGATGCATCGCCTCGCAGAGTTGGAGCATCTTTTTATAAAACCCCTCCTGGTTGCCGAGGCAGATGCCGAGGGCACAGAGCGCACACGCGATCTGCGCGGCGCGGCTCTTTTGACGGATCACCGCCCACGCGTCAGGCACTTTCATAAAGACGGCGATCAGGATCAGCCCCGTGACGGGGATGCCGATGAGATAGGTGAGATCTTTGGTGACCGTCAGGCAGAAAAGAGAAAGACCCGACAGCGGAAAGATCCAGTTTTTTTTCAGGGATCGGACGCTTGACGTCGAAGCGGGAAACAGACGATCCAGCGCACACGAAAACCAATACACCGCCACTCTCGTCAGAGTGTACAGCGCGAAAAAGCCGATCAGACAAAAAAGTCCGCCCACACAGATCAGAACAAGCGAGGTGCCAAGCCCCGTCGCCGCGGAAAGGGCCGAGACCCACGCACTCGCCGCATGAGCGGCACGAAAGGCACGCAGTCCCAAAAACGCGAGAAGCAAGGCCGGCAAAACACAGGCCGCACGGGCCGCACGAGACGAACAGACGGTTCTCGTCACGTCGAACGCACTCGCCGCCAAGAGAGCCGCGGCCACCGCACAACACAGCGCGAGCGACACAAGAGAAACGGACCACGTAAGGCACAGCAAGCCCAAGCCGGAAAGCAGCAGTCCCACGTTGTTTCGGACGTTTTTCCGCGCGGCGGACCAAGACAATTTTTCCACAGTCTCCCCCTCAAAACAGTTTGTTCTTTTTATTATATCACTTTTCCGCCGTTTTTTCAACCGCGCCCCCGAGAGCCAAATGTCCGCCGCAGAAAAAAGACGCCGAAAACCGAAAAAACTCTGTTTTTTCGGCAAAGTCTTTTCTTTTCACCGCTTCTGTGCTATATATATTAGAAAGCGAACTTTCATGGAGGGCAACGTGGCAACATACGTGACGAGCGACCTGCACGGGCTGTCGCTTCCCCGCTTTCTCGCGCTGCTAGAGAAGGCGAACTTTTCCGACGCGGACACGCTCTACGTCCTCGGCGACGTCATCGACCGCGAGGGCGACGGCGGCGTCGCGGTGTTGGAATGGCTGTCTCTGCAGGAAAACGCTGTTCTTCTGCTCGGAAACCACGAAGAGGTGCTTCTCGCCTGCGAATTTGCCTTTGACGAAATCACCGAGGAAGGCGCGGACGCCCTCACGGGCGAGATGCTTGAGACGCTGATGACCTATTCGCGCGAAGGGGGCGACGTGACGCTCCGTGCATTGCGCCGTCTGGCGCGACGCGACCCCGCGCTCGTGCGCGGTCTCTTTGACTACCTGCGCGACGCGCCGCTCTACGAAACGGTGCAGGCAGGCGGACGCGAATTTTTTCTCTGTCACGCAGGGCTCGGAAATTTCGACGCCCGAAAACGTCCCGACGACTACAGCGTCGACGAACTGCTCTGGGCAAGGCCGACGCTTTTCGACCGTTATTTCGACGACGTCATCACCGTCTTCGGGCACACGCCGACCGCCCTTCTCGACCCGAAAAGCGCGGGGCGCGTTCTCTTCACCGACACGTGGATCGACGTCGACGTCGGCGTGGCAAGCGGTTTTCCCGCCGTGTTGCTTTGTCTCGACGACCTTTCGGTGATCACGGAATAACGGATCCCCGCCCCTTTCTTTTTCGACTGTGATTTTGTTACAGAATTCGCGCGCTCTTCGGGGTATACTATTCTCAGAAATAAAAACACCCCCCGACTCGAAAGGAAGGTTTTCAACATGGCAGTCAAACACGTAACGCAAAGCAATTTTCATGAACTTTTAAACGAATCCCGACCCGTCCTCGTCGACTTTTACGCGACGTGGTGCGGACCGTGCAAGATGCTCTCCCCCGTCCTCGACCGCCTCGCTTCCGAACACGGCGAATACGTCTTCGCAAAGGTCAACGTCGACGAAGAGGGCGCCCTTGCCGAACAGTTCGGCGTCGCCTCAATCCCGACTCTCGTCGTACTCAAAGACGGAAAAGAGGTCCGCCGTGCCCTCGGCGCCATGCCGGCCGCCCGCGTCCTCTCCCTGGTGGAAGAGTAACGCCAAACGAAAAAACCACCGGCAAATGCGGTGGTTTTTCTTATTCTTCGTTTGTCTCGCGCTCGCGCAGAGCGTAACGGCAACACTGCAGTACCAAGAGATTAAACGAGATCCCTTCCTGCTGTGCCACCTCGGCAAGCTCCTCGAAGAGGCTTTCCGTAAACCGGATCGTGCGCGGCACGTTTGCACCTTTGAGTTCTTTGTCGACTTGAAACATCACATATCCCGCCTTTCCTCTTTTGATTATCACCAAAAATGGAACTAAAAATATAACCAAAAGCGGTTGCATAAAGGTTTCGCTTGTGTTATACTGTCCGAAAAGGGGGATTTTATGATACGAAAGCTTGGGGTTCTTTCGTGTGTTTCATTGCCGAAAGAGGTTTGCGAACATCTGGAGCTTTTGCCCGGGGATTGCGTGGAGTTTATTCCCTTGGAAAACGGCGTTCTGCTTTGCAAAACGAAGGAAGAAGAGCCTGTTTTTTGTGATCGAAAAACTCCGATCAAGCCCTCTTTGTTCGATTGATCGTTATAAAAAACCACCGCAAATGCGGTGGTTTTTCTGTTCTTTTCTTTCTTCTTTCAAGAGAAAGAAGAA
>JAFQUW010000067.1 GCA_017408325.1 Clostridia bacterium
GCCCAGCGTCTCGATACCGAGCGAGAGGGGCGTAACGTCGAGAAGGAGCAGGTCCTTCACGTCACCGCCCAGCACGCCACCCTGGATCGCGGCGCCAAGGGCCACGCACTCGTCGGGGTTGATGCCCTTGAAGGGCTCCTTGCCCGTAAAGCGCTTGACCGCCTCCTGCACCGCGGGGATACGCGTCGAGCCGCCGACAAGCAGGACCTTGTCGATCTCGGAGGGGGCAAGTCCGGCATCCTTGAGCGCCTGACGGCAGGGTGCCATCGACTTCTCCACGAGATCTGCCGTCAGTTCGTTGAACTTCGCGCGGGTGAGCGTCATATCAAGGTTCTTCGCGCCGGAGGCATCGGCGTAGATGAAGGGCAGAGAGATCATCGTGGACTGCATACCGGACAGCTCGATCTTCGCCTTTTCCGCCGCTTCCTTCAGACGCTGATGCGCGGTCTTGTCAGTGCGCAGGTCAATGCCGTGCTCCGCCTTGAAGGAGTCTGCCATCCAGTCGATGAGACGGGCATCAAAATCGTCGCCGCCGAGGCGGTTGTTGCCTGCGGTGGCAAGCACTTCAAAGACGCCGTCGGAGATCTCAAGGATCGAGACGTCAAACGTGCCGCCGCCAAGGTCGAAGACCATGATCTTCTGGTCGTTTCCCTCTTTGTCCACGCCGTAAGCGAGGGCGGCCGCCGTCGGCTCGTTGATGATGCGCAGAACTTCCAGACCCGCGATCTTTCCGGCGTCTTTCGTCGCCTGACGCTGGGAGTCGGAGAAGTACGCGGGGACGGTGATGACCGCCTGGGTGACCTTCGTGCCGAGGTAGCTTTCCGCGTCCTCTTTGAGCTTCTGGAGCGTCATTGCGGAGATCTCCTGCGGCGTATACTGTCTGCCGTCGATCTCCACTTTGTAGTTCGAGCCCATTTCGCGCTTGATGGAGCTGATGGTGCGCTCGGGGTTGATGATCGCCTGACGCTTCGCGATCTGGCCGACCATACGCTCACCGGTCTTGGAAAAGCCGATGACACTGGGGGTGGTGCGGCTTCCCTCGGGATTGGGGATGACGACGGGCTCGCCGCCCTCGTACACCGCGACGCAAGAGTTGGTCGTACCTAAGTCGATTCCGATGATTTTTGCCATTGTAACATTCCTCCGTTTTCTAACGTGTATTTACTGTTTGATCGCGGCGTCACTGCGCCACTTTGACCATCGACGGGCGAAGGAGACGCTCGCCGAGTGTGTATCCCTTCTGCAAGACCTCGCAGACGGTATTCGATTCAAAATCCTCTCGCTCCTCCTGCAACACCGCATTGTGCAGGTTCGGGTCGAAAGGCTCTCCGAGGGCGGCGATCTCTTTGACGCCGCACGCCTCGACGGACGAGTAGAACGATTGCAGGATCATATCGACGCCCTGCTTCAAGGACTCGAAGTCCGTGCAGGCTCCCGCGCGCTCCAGATTGTCAAACACGGGCAGAAGACGCGTGATCACCTCGCAGGCCGCGGCGGAATACAGTTCCGACTTTTCACGGGCGGTGCGTTTCTTGAAATTCTCAAACTCGGCGTGGATGCGAAGGATGTGTTCCTGCGCCTCGGCAAGCTCTGTTTGAAGGGTCTCGACCTCTTCGTTCACCTCCGTGCCTTTCTCTTCCACAGGCTCGGTTTCGGGCGTTTTTTTCGGTTCCTGTTTTTTCTTTTCGCTCATTTCATTCTTCCTCTCTACGTTCGTTGCCCTGCGGCAGGATGCGCCGCGCGAGGTATTCCAGACGCGCCAGCGTCCCGGAATATTCCATTCGCTTCGGGCCGATGATGCCAAGTGCGCCGACCACGTCGTCCCCGACGCGGAAGGTGCGCACGATCATACTGGTGTCCTTCATCGACGCGTCTCCGAGTGCGCCGATGGAAATAGAGGTGTCGCCCTGATGCAAGCCCGTCAGGTGGCGCACCAGCTGTTCCTTCTCCTCAAGCAGTCGCAAGATCTCACGCGTGCGCTCCAGATCGGAAAACTCCGGATACTGCAACAGATTCGAGAGACCCGAGACGTCCACGCGGTATTTCTTCTTCGCGGAAAGCGCGCGAAACAGCGCGTGATACACCGCACCGAGGATCGGCGAGACGCCGCCCCCCTTCGGAGCGGAGAGGTACGCCAGGATCTCGCGACACGGGCGGCCGCCGAACTGACGGTTGCAAAAACTCGCCGCCAAAGAAAGCTCCGCTTCCCCGATCGCTTCGTCCGTCTCCTCCTGCACGGTGCGTGTGGTGGAGTCGGTGAAGATCGCTGCGAGCAAAAAGCTGTGTTCATTGACATATATGCAGTCAAGCTTCGCAAGAGAACCGCCCGGTTCGGCGGAGGCAAGGCTGACCGCCGCGTAATGCGTCAGGTGCGACAGGACGCGACAGGCTTCCTCCAGCGTCTGCTGAAACTCCCGAATCTTCTCATCGAGAAGGCTGTCCAAAACGGCGATCTCGTCGACGCTGAGTCGGTACTGCGCCATCAGGTTTGCCACGTATTCGCGGTAGCCCTCGTCGGACGGAACGCGGCCTGCCGAGGTGTGCGGATGGGTCAGAAGTCCAAGGCTCTCCAGTTCGCTCATCTCACTTCGGATCGTCGCGCTGGAGCATCCGACGAGTTCAGAGAGCGCCTTCGAGCCGACGGGCTCACCCGTTCGGATATACGAGTCGATGACAGACTTCAAGATCTGCTTTTTGCGTTCGGACAGGTCCATTTTGCCACCTCCTCATCTCGTTAGCACTCAATGCACCAGAGTGCCAACGCCTATAATTTACCACCGAAACGCCCCAAAGTCAAGACGGCAAAGAAAACTGAATGTAAATAAATTGTGAATAGCGAAAAAAGCGGGGGGAAAGTTGATTCATTTCATTGACTTTTTACCTATAAATATGATATTCTAAAGTGTCCCTTTGTCGGATTTCCCCGACAAGGTCCGACAGTCACTTTTCGAACCCGTTCAGGAGGATCTTATGACCCGTTTCACTCTCGCTGAGGGCGGTCAGACCCGTTACCGCATCGTCCTATCTAAAAACGCAAGCGACGTCGAAATCACCGTGGCGCGCGATCTGCGGTGCGCACTCAAAAAGCTCTGCGGCGCCACTTTCCCGATCACGCGCGACAACCGCCGTCCCACGGCACAGGAGATCTGTGTCGGCAAAACGAACCGCAAATCCTTCCGGTTTTCAGGACGCAACTGCGGCGAGTTTTACCGCATCGCCTCCGAGGGCGAAGCGCTCTTCCTCGTCGGCGGCGAGGACCGCGGAACGATGTACGCGGTCAACTCCTTTCTGGAGCTTTTGGGCGTCCGATTCTTCACCGCGGACTGCGAGGTCTATCCGTACCGCGAGACGCTTGTCTACGAACATCGCCGCGACATTTCCTTCAAACCGATCGTAGAGTTCCGCGACACCAACTGGTGGATGACCAATTACTCCGCCTGGTGCGAAAGACAGAAGATCAACGCTCAGGATCACAGAAAGCTTCCCATCGCGGGCGGAAAAGGGTACTTCGGCTGGTTCGTGCACACGATGGGTGCCCTCGCCGAGATGACGCCGCCTTTTATGAACAAGCAGCCTTGCCTGACCGACGAGAAGGTCTTTCAGACCGTTCTGAAAAACGTCAAGCAGCGTTTCGTTGACTTCCCCGGTAACAACATCATTTCCGTTTCTCAAAACGACGGCACCAGTGCCGACGCCGTCTGTCGTTGCGACAAATGCCGAGAGATCAACGAGCGCGAAGGCACCCTTATGGGCACAACGCTCTATATGGCAAACCGCGTCGCAGAAGCCATCGCCGAGGAACACCCCGACGTGCTCGTCGACACCCTCTCTTATAATTTCACGACCGTCGCACCGAAATACATGATGCCCCGCGACAACGTCGTCATTCGCTTCGTCACCGCCTTCTGCTGCATCCATCACGCCCTTGAGGATGCGAAGCCCATCGTCGGCGCCGGAAGCGAAAACAAGTCGGTCACCTTCAACGAAAACCTTGCGCGTTGGCAGAATATGGCGAAAACGCTTTATATGTGGTACTACACCACGAGCTACTCCAACTACTTCAC
>JAFQUW010000068.1 GCA_017408325.1 Clostridia bacterium
GGTATCTTCGACGATTGCGGCGGACTGGAGACCCTTGTAAAGAAGGACGCCCGCGTCGTCATCAAGCCGAATCTCGTGATGAAAAAGACGCCCGAGAGCGCGGCGACCACGCATCCCGCCCTTTTGGAAGAGCTCATTTTGCTCGTCAAAGAACGAACCGACGATATCACTCTCGTGGAATGTCCCGGCGGTCCGGGCACAGCAGTGCTGGTAGAGGGGATCCTGCGAACCACGGGCATCCGCGCCGTCTGCGACGCTCACGGAGTCAAGATCGTCCCCGAGCCCTCGCCGCGCATCGTGAATACGCCCGATGCGTTTGCCGCACGCACGCTCTCCCTTTCGTCGGAGATGCTCGACGCCGAGGTCTTCATCAACCTCGGGAAACTGAAAAGCCATTCCCTGACCACGTTTACCGGCTGTGCCAAAAACCTTTACGGTGCCATTCCGGGGCTGGTGAAGGTGGAGTATCACGCCCGTTTTGCCGAGATCGGCGAATTTGCCAACCTCATCTGTGACATCAACCGAACCCTCGTTCCCACCTTAAACGTCCTTGACGCCGTCGTCGGGATGCAGGGCAACGGCCCGACGGGCGGAGAGCCGAGGAAGATCGGCGGCATCGTCGGCGGCAAAAACGCTTTTGCGGTCGACGTGCTCGGCGCGCGTCTCATCGGGCTTTCTTTGAAGAATGCACCGATTCTTTCCGCCGCTCTTGAACACGGTCTCGTCGGCGAGGAGATCGAGTGTGTCGGTGACGACCACACACCGTTTGTTCTCTCGGACTTTTTGTTTGCGGACGCTCAGCGTTTCTCGTTTTTGCGAGAGATGCCGAATTTGAAATTCATCCGCCGCTTTTTGGAACCGCGCCCCGTGATCTCGTCGCGTTGCGTCGGATGCGGTGAATGCGTGCGTCTGTGTCCGCAAAAGACGATCGTTCTCAGAGAAAAAGGCGGCAAAAAGCGTGCATTCATAAAAAAACGCGCCTGCATCCGCTGTTACTGTTGCCAGGAACTTTGCCCTGCCAAAGCGGTGGACACCAAGTCCAGAAAGATATTGAAGATATGAGAGAGAAGAGACTGACCCTGTGGGCACCGGCAAAGATCAATCTGTCGCTTCTCGTCGGGGAGTGCCGCGCGGACGGCTATCATGAGATCCGAAGCGTGATGCAGAAGATTGCTCTCTACGATACACTTTCCTTTCAAAGAGCGGACGGGATCACGATTGCGTCGGATCTGAAGTATCTGCCCACCGACGAGCGCAATCTCTGTGTTCGGGCGGCCCAAGCCTATTTTGAATCAACGGGGATCAAAGGCGGAGTCGACATCCGCGTGCGAAAGGCGATCCCCGTCGGCGCGGGACTCGGCGGAGGAAGCGCGGATGCGGCGTGTACCCTGCGTGCCCTGCAGACGTTGTACGAGCCGATGGAGGAGGGTGCCCTGTTTGATCTCGCGCTGTCCCTCGGTGCGGACGTCCCGTTTTGCCTTGCGCCGCAGAATACCTGTCTGTGTGAGGGCGTCGGGGAAAAAATGACCCCCGTCTCGCGCGGCAAAGGGGAACTTTACGCCCTGCTTGTGAAAAACGAGCGAAAACTCTCGACTGCCTCCGTTTATTCCGCTTTCGACGAACTCGAACGGGATGGTGACGCAAATGACGAAGACTTGCTTTCGGCTTTGGAAACGGGGGATCGTGAACTGCTTTGCGACAGCCTCGTCAATCAACTGGAAGCCCCGGTCTTTTTGCAGAAACCGAGTCTTTTGACTCTTTGCGGGAAGATGAAAGAGTACGGTGCCCACGGCGTTCGCATGAGCGGAGCCGGCCCGACGGTCTACGGACTCTTTTTCTCGGCGGAAGAAGCCGCGCGCGCGGCAAAATCGTTTTCGGATGAGCCGTTTTGCCGCGTTGCCAAATTTTTGTAAAAAATCCAAACTCTGTGTATCAAGCGCGCCTTTTGTGCGAAGACTCCCGTTGCAAAACCATTGCAACGGGAGGTTTTTATTGATGTTGGAAAAACGAAATGAGTTTGTTTGCACGCCCGACTTGCGCCTGCGATTTTGTTGCTTTCTTCTCGGGCTTTTTCTTTTGGCAACGATTTTTGTGCCCTTGAAGGTGTCGGCCGGAGTCTACACTTCGCTTCTGCGCTTTCACGTGGTGGCAAACTCCGACTCGGCGGAAGATCAGGAACTGAAACTTGCGGTGCGCGATCTTTTGCTCGAACGCACGAAAGAGGGTCTTTCCGCCTGCGCCGACCGCGAGGAAGCGGCGGTATATCTCGCGGCGCAAAAAGGCATGTTGTTAAAAGAAGTGCGTGCCTTCTTGCGAGAGAAAGGAGTGACGTATTCCGCCGAAGCGACGCTTGCGGAAGAGTACCACCCGAAAAAGACCTATGAAGACGTCACGCTTCCGCAGGGGAATTATCTGACGTTTCGCGTCACCTTGGGCGAGGCAAACGGGAAAAATTTCTTTTGCGTCCTCTTTCCGCCGATCTGTAAAAACACGGCGAAAAAGCCCGCTTCCGAGGTGCTGATCGACCACGGCGTCGAGGGTGAGAGCGTGCAGGGGATCGTGACGGATGACGGAATTGAGGTGCGCTTTTTTCTGTGGGACGTCTTGCGCGGACTTTTCGGTTTGTAAATTTTTGTAAAACAGATAAAAAAGCAGGCGAAGAAAGAGTTTTTCACTTGCATTTTTCATCTTCGGGTGTTATAATATGCTGAACGCAAATATGCGAAAGAACGGAGAACACTTTTATGAAACGTTCAGTCAATGCCTGGGCAGTCGGTTCCGACTACGGCTTTGAAGAAACCTTTTCGAAGGTCAAGGCCGCGGGATTTGAAGCCATTGAGCTCAATTTGGACGCCGACGGCGCACACGCCCTGACTATGGAAACCACGGCGGCCGATCTGGAAAAGATCGCCCAGCTGTCCGAAAAATACTCCTTGCCCGTCAGCGGCATCTCCACCTCCATCGGCGGAAACATCGGCTCGTCCGATCCTGCTGAGTCCGAGGCGGCCAAAGATGTGGTGAAGAAACAACTCTTTTTGGCAAAACATCTCGGAGCCGAGGCGATCCTTACCGTTCCGGGTGCAGGCGACACCCCCTGGGGGGAGGCGCACGAGAATTGCATCGCCGCTTATCGTTCGCTTTTGCCCGTCATTGAGGACACCGGCATTCTCGTCGGTATGGAGCACGTCTGGAACGGCTTCTTCCTCTCTCCGCGCGACCTTGCCTATACGGTCGATGCGATCGGAAGTGACCTCGTCGGTGTCTATTTCGACATCGCTAACTGCGCGGATCGCTCTCGCAGCGAGGACTGGATCACCTTCCTCGGCGGAGACCGCATCAAGCGCGTCCACATCAAGAACTTCATGCGCAAGAGCGTGTTTGAATTTTCTTTCCCGCTTCTCTTTGAAGAAGGAACGGTTGACTTTGCCGCGGTGATGACCGCGCTTCGCAAGATCGGCTACGAGGGTCCTCTGACCGCCGAGTTCGGCGCACCCGAGGGCGATCCCACTGAACAATTGGTCAAGAGCGTTGAAGCGATCCGTCGCATTCAGTGCCTGTGAGCCGAAGGAGGTATTCGATGAAACAGTTAAAAGTCGCATTGCTCTTTACCCTCGTCTTTCTGTTTTGTGCCCTGCCCTTAACATCCTGTATTCCCGGCAAGGTCGCGTACAGCGGAGAGCGGGAGCCGATGCCCATTGACCCCAATCCCGAACCCGACACCATGAGTTATGCGCAGAGCCTCGTTCCTTCCGTGAACTTTGAGGGACGTCCCTTCCGCATTCTCGTGTGCAAATCCGTCAGCGAATTTGATGCACAGAACGGTGACCTTGCGCGTAACGTGGTAGCCGAGGAATACCTCGACATCCCGATCAACGATGCGGTTCTGCAGCGCAACCAGCTTCTGGAAGATACGCTCGGCATCGCCATCACTGCTACCGAGAAACCCTTCCGCTCCGTCGCGGAAGAACTCAAGGCCTCCATCCTCTCGATGGACGATCGTTACGACATCTGTTTCACCCGTCTGGACGACCTGACTCCGCTCGCCAGTGAAGGTCTCTTGGTCAACCTGTTTGACCTGGACCTGAACTTTGAAGAGCCGTGGTGGGATCACAACTCCATCAATGAACTGTCCATCCAGACTGAACTGTACTTCGCCGTCAGCGACGGTGACATCGTCGACAAACAGACTACGATGGCATGCATGTTCAACAAGAAACTGATGGATGAGCAGAAGGTCGAGCCCCCGTATCAGATGGTCTACGACGGCACCTGGACGATCGATGCCATGCTCAACATGGCAAAAGACGTCAAGAGCGACACCGACGGCAACGGTATCTACAACTCCGAGGACGTCTGGCCGATTTTGACCGAGTACGACTCGGCGACCTGTTTCTATTACGCCTTCGGCGGTTACGTTACCAAGAAGAACCAGACCACCGACGAACCGGAACTCTACATGGGCTCTGCGGAAGCGCGTCTCGCCATTGACAAAGCCCTGGAAGTGATGCTCGACCACTCCAAGGTGTATAAGGTCGAACAGATCCGCGACAGCGACAGTTGGTTGACCGCCAGTGATATGTTCATCAACAACCAGGCAATGTTCCGCATCACCAACCTGACGACCACCGAGCGTTGGCGTAACATGAGCGCGGACTTCGGTATCCTTCCGATGCCGAAGTACGACGAGAACCAGAAGAACTATGTCCACCTTTGCAAGAACGGTGCGACCGGCGTCTGCGTTCCCAACACCAACGAGAACCTGGACTTCACCTCCATCTGTCTCGAGGCGTTTGTCTCTTACTCCCGCTACACGCTGCGTGAAGCCTACTTCGAATCCACCATGCAGGGCATGGTCTCCCGTGACGAAGAAACGGCCAACATGCTCGACCTGATCTTCGATACCCGCGCCTTTGACCTCGGTTACATCTTCGACTTCGGTCACGAGGGTGACGTCAACGGCACCGGCGTCGGTTACATCTTGAAGAACCTCGCCGCTCGCGGCCAGAACATCTTTTCCTCCGAGTGGGATAAGATCCGCGATAAGGCGCAGGCTCAGATCGACGATATGCTCTCCACGTTGGAAACGGCGCGCGAGGCGTAATTTAGAAAGGGAATCCGTTCTTTACGATGAGAACGCGCGGCTTCGTGCTTGCCTGCAACGGGAGCATGGAAACGGGCTTTCCCGTGAAGATCGAGTTCGACTGAAAACCATACAAACACGATGAACGGGAAGCAAACACCCGCGACTGTGACCACAGAGAGGCCGGAGGCTGGAAACGGCTGTCACAGGGGTGCGCGCACTTCGCCCCGGAGTGGCGCAGGGGATAATCCTGCGACGGCACCGACCGTAAACCGGACCCGAGTGAGAAAAAAGGGTGGTACCGCGATTCGTTCGCCCCTGTTTAGGCAGGGGCGAATTATTTTTTTCTGTAAAAAAGGAGAC
>JAFQUW010000007.1 GCA_017408325.1 Clostridia bacterium
ATCACCGTCACGCGCACCGGCAAGAACACCCAGACCGGTGAGCAGGTGCTCCTCTCCTTCCCCGTCCGCACCTGGGAGTCCACCATCACCCAGTACGAGGGCTACGAGGATCAGACCCCGGCGACGCTCGTTTCCCGCGGCATCGTCTGGAAGAAGGACATTGAGCTCTCTCTCCAGAAGGGTGTCATCACCTACGTAAAAGATTACACCGCCGAGACCACCGGCACCTTCGGTATGGAAGACCTGGTCGTCGAAACCGAGATCTTCTTTACCAACTACACCCGTGCTTCTATCCCCGGTGCGCAGGAATGGCTCAACGAAAAGCGCGCCGCCTCCCTCGGCTGGCACGAGCACACTGTGACCGAGCTCGATGACAAGGCTCCCACCTGCACCGAGGCCGGTTACACCGGTCGCACCTACTGCGAGGTCTGTGACTCCGTCGTGGATTGGGGCGAAGTCGTTGCCGCCACCGGCCACAGCTTTGACGCCGCAGTTGACGGTCTGCACACCTGCGCCGTGTGCGAAGGCACCTACTACTACGAAAACGGCGAAGCCGTCAAGGGTTGGGTCACCGTGAACAACGATGCCTACTACTTCGACGAAGACGCCAACGCCGTCAACGGTGAAATCGTCATCGACTCTCTCACCTACACCTTCGAGGACAACAAGCTGACCGCTCCCGCCCTCAAGGATGACGGCGCCGGACTGATCCCGTTCTGGGCCGGCAAGCAGGTCGAAAGCGGCTGGCAGACCCTCGCCGGAAAGACCTACTACATCAACAACATCTACCTGGTCACCGGCATCACCAAGGTCGGTTTCGGCACGAACATCGGTCAGAGACACTGCGTCTTTGACGAAAACGGCGTGCTGCAGGAAGACTACTGCGGTCCCGTTGTGGACAACGGTAAGATCTACTTTGTCGAAAACGGTAAGGGCGATGTTGCCGGCGGTCTGCACCGCGCAAACGACGGCGGTTACTACTACGTCTCCCTCTCCAGCGGTTACGTCTGCGTCACCTCCGGCACCTACGGCATCAGCGAAAGCCGCGCCAACGGACTGCTTGCCGCAGGCGACTACTACTTCGGCGCCGACGGTAGAATCAACTTCATTGCCGACATCGACGACAACGGCGAGATCGGTCTCTCCGACATGACCCTCTACGCTCAGCTCCTCGCCGGTTGGAACGTCAACTACGCCACCGACACGGCGGATGCCGACGGTGACGGTTCCGTCGGTCTCTCCGACCTGACTCTCGTCGCCCAGTATTCCGGCGGCTGGGGTGTCACCCTCGGATAAATCCGCGATCCTCACATTTGTGTGAGTCATTTCTTCTCCACGGCACGGGCTTTTTGCCCGTGCCGTGGAACAGTCATTTTCAGGAGACAACTTATGGACCCCCGATTTTCACCGGCACAGAATGCGAAAGGCTCAATTCGAAATCAGTCCGTTGATTGGATGAAATTGATCCTCTCGGTTTTTGTGGTGGCGATCCACGCAGAACTTCCCCTCGGCATCTTTTCTCCCTTCCTTCGCACCGCTGTCCCGCTCTTCTTCCTGGTCTCCGGATACTTTTATTTCCGAAAAGTCCGCGCAGCCACGACGGAGAATACGCACACCGAGATCCTGTTTCGCTTTTGGAAACGGAACATGACACTGTACGCGTTTTGGTTTGTCGCACTCTTGCCCATCACCCTGTACGTGCGAGGTTGGTTTTCCGAAGGATTCACCGCGGATGCTCTCCTTCGTTTTCTGCAGAGTTTTTTCTTCAACAGCACCTTCCGCGTCTCCTGGTACATCATGGCTCTGTGCATCGGCATGACACTCATTCACGCGCTGTCGCGCCGTCTCGGCACAAAGACGCTTCTCGCCGTGACTTTTCCCATCTATCTGCTCTGCTGCCTGTTTACCAATTACTTCGGAGCAGTGTCCTCCAATGAAGCGGTGATGGGAATCTACCACGGATATCTCTCCGTCTTCTCATCGCTTGTCAACAGTTTCCCGGCCTCTCTCTTCTGGCTTGCTCTCGCCAACCATCTCGCCGCAAAGCCAACCCTTCCCGAGAGAAGAAGACTCTTTCCCGTTGTGTTTGTCGGCGCAGCCCTTCTGGTTGCGGAAGACCTCTTGGTCAAACACTTCCGACTGCAAGACGTCAACGACTGTTACCTCTCTTTGCTGTTGATCTGTCCCGCCGTGTTTTTGCTCGTTTTGCAGACAAAGACAAGTGCGCCGTCCCGTCTGCGTCCCGGTGCTACCAGCACCGTGATCTACACCACGCACGCTTCTCTCATCGTCCTGCTCTCCCCAATCCTCAAGCGCGTCCTGCCCACGGCAACACTGCCGTTTCACCTTGCTTTGTTTGCGTGCTCGCTCGTTCTCTGTATCGTGTTGAGCCGAATCTTGTTTGCTCTGGAAAACACGCGTCTCTTGCGTTTTTTGCGCTATTCACACTGAGAACAACAGGTGCCTATGAACATCGTTTTTGTTTCCAATTATTATAATCATCATCAGCACCCTCTCTCGCAGGAACTTTTCAAGTTGTGTCACGGAGAGTTCACCTTTGTGGCCACCTCCGAGATGCGCGCCGACCGAAAAGCGCTCGGTTACGTGCAGGACTCAGCACCCGATTACGTGCTCCGCGCACACACAAGCGAAGAAACCAAAAAACTCTGTCTCAAACGAATTCTCGACGCCGACGTCGTCCTCGCCGGAAGTGCGCCCGAAGAATACTTCAACGCCCGCAGAAAAGCGGGAAAACTCATCTTGCGCTACGCCGAGCGACCGCTGAAAACAAAGACGCCGTTCTGGCGTGCCGTGCCGCGTTATCTGCGCTGGCACATCCGCAATCCAAGACAAAAACCGATCTATCTGCTCGCCGCAAGTGCGTACGCACCCTACGATTTTTCGCGTTACGGAGTATTTCGCGACCGTGCCTTTCGTTGGGGATACTTCCCACAGGCAAAGCATTACGACGACGTCGATCAACTGCTCGAAAAGAAAAATGCACAAAAGATCCTCTGGGCCGGACGCCACCTCGACTGGAAACGACCCGACGATGCCGTCTTCGTCGCGCAAGAGCTCAAGAAAAAAAGCATTCCCTTCCGGATGGAGATCATCGGAACGGGCCCGATGACCGATTCTTTGAAACGGCAAATCGAAGAAGCAGGACTCTGTGACTGTGTCACGCTCCTCGGCTCGATGCCGCCCGAAAACGTGCGCGCTCACATGGAGGAAGCAGGCATCTATCTGTTCACCAGCAATCGTCAGGAAGGCTGGGGTGCCGTGCTCAACGAAGCGTTAAACAGCGGCTGTGCCGTTGTGGCAAGCCGCGCCATCGGAAGCGCGCCGTTTTTGCTTTCCGACCGGGAAAACGGGATCCTGTACCCCTCGAACGATCGCAAAGCTCTCTGCCGCGCCGTTGAAGAACTCTTAACCGATCTCACCCTGCAAAAACGGCTCGGTCAACGCGGCTACCGCACGGTCACCGAAGAATGGAATCCGCAAAACGCGGCAAACCGCCTGTTTCGTCTGTGCGAAACGCTTCTCTCGGGACAAGATCCCCTTTCTTTGTTTGCCGCGGGGCCCTGTTCTCCCGCGCCCGTTCTGAAGGACGAAACACCGTAAATTTTTCCGCTGTCAAAAAGGAGTATTATGTCACACCAGAAACAGATCAAATTCGGAGCACTCCTCTCCTATCTGTCCATTGCGCTCAACATCGCAGCGGGTCTGATCTACACGCCGTGGATGCTCTCCCAGATCGGAGAGAGCGACTACGGGCTCTATACTCTGGCCAATTCCATCATCACGCTGTTCTTGGTCGACTTCGGCCTTTCCACCGCCACCGCACGCTTCGTTTCCAAATACATCGCCGAAGGCAAACAGGCAGAAGCCGACAATTTCCTCGGCGTTGTCTACAAGCTCTACCTCATCATTGACGCCGTCATTTTTGCGATCCTGCTCGGTTTCTTCTTTTTCATTGATTCCGTCTACGTAAACTTGACCCCGCTTGAGTTGGAAAAGTTCAAGGTGGTCTACGCCATTGCCGGTTTTTATGCGGTGGTCAACTTCCCCTTCGTCAACCTCAACGGGATTTTGACCGCAAACGAACGATTCATTCAGCAAAAGTTCGCCGATATCATCAACCGCGTCCTGACCGTCGGACTGACGATCGTCGCCCTGCTTTTGGGAATGGGACTCTATGCGCTGGTTGCCGTGCACGCTTTGGCGGGACTGATCACCATTGCGTACAAACTGTATTCCATCCGCAAGCACACCGCTACCCGGGCCAACTTCCGCCACCGCGGGCGTGCGCTCTATCGCTCCATCTTCGCGTTTTCCCTCTGGACCACGGTCACAATGCTCGCCCAGCGGCTGATCTTCAACATCACGCCGTCCATTCTCGGCATCGTTTCCGGAACCGCCGCCATTGCCGTATTCGGGATCGTCACGACCATCGAGCAATACAGTTATCTCATCACCGGTGCCATCAAGGGAATGTTTATGCCCAGGATCGCGCGCATCTACACCAAGGATGAAGCGCAGAAAAACGTGATGCCGCTGATGATTGGCGTAGGCCGCTTTCAGTTTGCTCTGGCCTCCCTCATTGCAGTCGGTTTTGCCGTGGTCGGGGAAGACTTCCTCACCCTCTGGCTCAAGAATCAAAACGCGTTTTCCGCAGAGCAGATCCACAACGCCTATCTGGGCATTCTTCTCACCATTGTCCCGGGCGTGTTCTACAATTCCCTGCAGATCGCAAACACCGCACTCATCGTCCAAAACAAGGTGAAATTGGAGGCGATCATCACCGCCGTCACGGGCGGTTTCAACCTCGTCTGTTCCTTTTTCCTTTCAACGTATTTCGGCGTACTCGGTGCCTGCATCTCCATCTGCATCGCCTATTTCATCCGCGCCATTCTCTTCCACTTCGTACACCACCGCGTGATGAAATTCGACATCCCCCGTTTCATCAAAGAATGCTATCTGAAAATGTCCGTGCCCATCGTGCTCTCCCTCGGGTTCGGCTGTTTCGCGAACGCACTCCTTCCGCAAATTTCCTGGATCACCCTTGCACTCAAAACACTCGCACTCTGCCTTCTCTACGGTATCTGTGTCTGGTGTTTTGCGCTTTCTCGCGCAGAGCGAGAAACGGCTAAACACTACGTTCGAAAAAAACTCCATCGGTAAAACCATTCTCCTTGGGAGGTTCTTATGTCTCAATTTGAAAACAAAACGCTACTCATCACCGGCGGAACGGGCAGTTTCGGCCACGCCGTCCTCGACCGTTTTCTCTCGGGCGACATCCGCGAGATCCGCATTCTCTCGCGCGACGAGAAGAAACAGGATGATCTGCGCCACGAACTGCAGGCGAAATTCCCCGAGTATGCCGCGAAGGTTCGCTTCTACATCGGCGACGTGCGCGATCCCGCTTCCGTGCGCGACGCGATGCACGGTGTCGATTACATCTTCCACGCAGCGGCCTTGAAACAGGTTCCCTCCTGCGAGTTCTTCCCGATGGAAGCCGTCAAGACCAACGTCATCGGCACGGACAACGTTCTTTCTGCCGCCATCGCCGCGGGCGTCAAAAGCGTCATCTGTCTTTCCACTGACAAGGCGGCCTACCCCGTCAACGCGATGGGCACGTCGAAAGCGATGATGGAAAAGGTCGCCGTGGCAAAGAGCCGCACGACCGAGACCACGACGATCACCTGTACGCGCTACGGCAACGTGCTCTGCAGCCGCGGAAGCGTCGTTCCCCTCTGGATCGTCCAGATTCGCCAATATCAGCCCATCACCATCTCCGAACCTTCCATGACGCGCTTCATCATGAGTCTGGATAAAATCGCCCCGCCACAGGCCCACGCAGGGCCGTAGAGCCACAATTTATGCTTCTTGGGATTCTTTTCCGTGCTGCGGATCAGCTTCTGTGCTTCCCG
>JAFQUW010000069.1 GCA_017408325.1 Clostridia bacterium
CGCATAGACGCCGTTGAAGGGGAGCGGACGCCGTCCCGCAAGCTCGCTTGTCGTGATGAGAATGCGCCCGTTTCCTTCCAGAAGGAGCGGAAGGAACAGACGGTTGACTCGCGCGGCAGAAAGCACGTTGACCTCGGTGATCTTCTGCCAAACATCGCCGTCCATCTCGGAAAATGCATCCATGTGATAGATGCCGGCCATATGAAGGATGCAGTCGAGCATCGAGGTATCTTCGCAGACGGCGTGAAGTGCAGATGTGACAGATTCCTCGTTCGTGAGATCGCAGAGGATCTCCGTGACGGAGTCGCGCGTGCTTTTCGGCGCACGAATATCAAGGGAGAAGACGTGCCACCCCTCGCTTGCAAATGCGCGGCACGCGGCATCTCCGAGTCCGCCCGCACCGCCGGTGATGAGAATGTGTTTTTGTCGGTTCATAGCAGTATTACTATACCAAAATGCGCGCAAAAAAACAAGCCCTGCCAAAGCAGGGCTTGTTTGAACATTTCGTTTACTCGGCGGTCTTCTTGGAGAGAAGGAGGTTGACGAGGATGCCGAGGATCAGTGCGCAGGCGATGGAGGTGATGGTGATCTGACCGAAGGAGACGGACAGACCGCCGATGCCCGCGATGAGGATGACGGAGGCGGTGAAGAGGTTGCGGTTCTCTTCCAGGTTGACCTTCTGAAGCATCTTCAGACCGGAGACGGCGATGAAGCCGTACAGAGCCATACAGACACCACCCATAACGCAGGGCGGGATGGAGTCGACGAAGGCCACGAAGGGAGAGAGGAAGGAGATGAGGATCGCGCCGATGGCAGCGGTCAGAATGGTGAACACGGAGGCGTTGCCGGTGATGGCGACGCAGGCAACGGATTCGCCGTAGGTGGTGTTCGGGCAACCGCCGAAGAAGGCACCGGCCATGGAGCCGACGCCGTCACCGAGCAGGGTGCGGTGCAGACCGGGCTCTTCGAGAAGGTCGGCCTCAATGATGGAGGAGATGTTCTTGTGATCGGCGATGTGCTCGGCAAAGACCACGAACGCAACGGGAACGTAGGCCATGGCAATGGAGCCGATGTAAGGGCCGTCGATGGATTCAAAACCGCCGAGCGCGGTCAGGAAGGTGAACTCAGGCAGAGTGAAGAAGGTCTTGAGAGCGACGGAGCCTTCGGGGAGAAGGTTGCCGAAGAAGGAGAAGTCGATGACCTTCAGGGCGTCGTTGCCGGTGGCAAAACCGATGGCGGTGAAGATCGCGGCGACGACGTAGCCGGCGAGGATGCCGATGATGAAGGGGACGAGTTTCAGGGTCTTTTTGCCGTAGGTGGAACAGATGGTGACCACAGCGAGGGTGACCAGACCGCAGATGAGAGCCACGTAGGGGCTGGTGGTGATTTCGGCGGCAGCGTAGGTCGCTTCGGTGCCGGTGAGGTCACCGATGGCGTTTCCGGCGAGAGACAGACCGATGATGGCAACGGTCGGGCCGATGACGACGGCAGGCATCAGCTTGTTGATCCAGCCCGTGCCGGCGACTTTCACGATGAGGGCGATGACCACGTAGACGAAACCGGCGAGGATGGCGCCGAGGATCAGGCCGAGGTAGCCGAGCTCAATCGTGGCGGCACCCGCAAAGGCGGCACCCATCGAGCCGAGGAAGGCAAAGGAGCTTCCGAGGAAGACGGGGCTTTTGAATTTGGTGAAGAGCAGATAGACGAGCGTGCCGATGCCGGCGCCGAAGAGCGCGGCGTTGGGCTGCATGCCGTTGCCGATAATGATCGGCACGACGAGGGTCGCCGCCATAATGGCGAGCAACTGCTGGATGGCGAAGACGATCAGCTGACCGAACTTCGGCTTGTCCTGGACGTTGTAAACGAGTTTCATGGACATCCTCCTTCATAGAATGAAATTGATTTATTTCCCACCCGAAATCGGGATGCGGACTTTGGAAAACCTCAAAAAAATTCGCCGTTTCAAAAATGAAATGGCGAATTAAAAAACAGGAAAGCGACTCGTCGTTTGCGAGGGAACGGAAAAGAAGGAACAGGGAAGAACGGCGGTGTCGAACGTGCTCGAAACAGCGTACATCTTGTGTCTCCTCCTTGAATTGTTTTTGAGATTGTACCATATTTTGTTGTTCTTTGCAAGAGGAAAATGAAGAAAAATGAATTTTTTTGAAAAAAGTCGAAAAATATGGCAAAAATAGCAAACCGGGTGACAATTTTTTTGAAAAAAGTTCCGAAATGCCCTTGTAATTTGTCTTTTCATTCGTTATAATATAGTCAGTCAAGATTTTCCTTTGGAGGAACGTGCCGATGCCCCTTCGTTTTGACCTGAAACATGCACAGCAGTTTTTGCCGCCCGTGGCAGCCCTTGAGTGCGCCCGTGCGGCTTTTTTGCGCTTA
>JAFQUW010000070.1 GCA_017408325.1 Clostridia bacterium
CTGCGTCCTCCAGGGCTTTTTTGAGTTTGTCCGGGGAAGAGGAAATGTCGGAAAACAAGCCGTCTTCGCCCTCTTCATAGAGGTCGCAGGCGGGCAGGAGATAAAACTCTTTTTCGTAGATCTCGTCGTAAGAGAAGGAGTCCTCGGAAAGGTTCAGCTCCTCGCCCTTTTCTACGGTTTCAAGGAGTTCTCGGTACTCGGCGGTGGGGAGGAATCCGAGTTGGTAGAGAAGGGAGGCCGCAATTTCCTGATTCTCGTTGACTACGAGGACCACTTCGTTGTATTGTTCGGGCCAATGGCCGCCGTCAATGAGCGTGTAATTGTCGAGAACGACCTGAGAGATGCCGGTTGCATCGCGGCGCGGCAGGAGTTGTTCGGCGATCTGCACCGTGGACATCGAGCTCATCGAAGAGCCGGAAAACGCGCTTGCGGAGGGCGACGTCATCATACTGCCCATCGCCTGACTCATGTTTCCGATGATGGTGCCCGTCAGGCTCTGCTTTTCGGTCAGCGTGCTTCCGTCGGTGTTGACGAGGAAGCCGTCATCGTCGTAGGTGTAGAGAGAAAACTTCGTGTCGTAGGTGTAGACGACGCCGACGTCCCCGATGTAGCTTTGGATCTCGGAGGATTCGTCCTCCAAAAATTCCTTGAACTTCGTCAGGTTGTTTTTCGTCATGCTCGTCGAAGCGAGTGAGGCCATCTCGAAGCCGTCGGTGTTGGAATAGACGGCGTCGATCTTGTGGGCGACCTCTTCGTTTTCGACCGTGTCGCGGCCCGCTTTGAAAATGGTGGACAGATCGAGCGTCTCCGCCTGCATCGTGATCGGATACGAGGTCATCGTCTCCTTTTGGATGTCATAGATGTAGTTGTTGACACCCGTGGAGAGCGCGAGGATCATCGCGATCCCAATGATGCCGATGGAGCCGGCAAAGGAGGTGAGGAGCGTGCGCGTTTTTTTCGTCAAAAGGTTCTTAAAGGACAGGGTGAGCGCGGTGAAAAAACTCATCGAAGTGCGGCCGAAATTTTTGTGTTCGGTCTTCGCCTCCTCCGTTTCTTCCACGGGGGCGGTGTCGCCCACGATCTTGCCGTCGCGCAGACGGACCGTGCGCGTTGCATAGGTTTCGGCGAGGTCGGGATTGTGCGTTACCATCACCACGAGACGATCCTGCGCGACCTCTCGCAGGAGCTCCATGACCTGGATGCTCGTCTCGGTGTCGAGGGCACCCGTCGGTTCGTCGGCAAGCAGGATCTTCGGGTTGTTGATGAGCGCACGGGCGATTGCCACGCGCTGCATCTGTCCGCCGGAGAGCTGACTCGGACGCTTGTGGAGATGATCCTCCAGCCCCACCTTTTTGAGCACTTCCTTGGCGCGCTGACGGCGCTCCTTTCGACGGACGCCCGAGATGGTCAGGGCAAGCTCCACGTTGGCAAGCACGGACTGATGTTCGATCAGGTTGTAGCTCTGAAAGACGAATCCGACCGAGTGGTTGCGGTAGGAGTCCCAGTCGCGATCGCGGTATTCCTTGGTCGAGACACAGTTGATGACCAGATCCCCCGTGTCGTATCGGTCGAGGCCGCCGATGATGTTCAAAAGCGTCGTTTTTCCGCTTCCCGAAGGGCCGAGAACGGCGACGAATTCGTTGTCGCGCAAGGTCAGGGACACGTCGTCCAGTGCTTTCTGGACGAGAGTGCCCGTCTTGTATTCCTTGGAAATGTGTTTGAGTTTGAGCATGTAAACTTCTTCCTCTTTTGGTTTCGTTTGCCTTTATGATACCCGAAAAAGAGTGAAAAATCTCAAAAAACTTGTATCGAAATTTTAAATTTTACGTAAATTTTATCGCTCGTCACAGCAGTCGACAGAGAGCCTCAACGTCCGCTCGCGTGGTGCAGAAGCCGCAGACGAAACGCGCGACCGTGTGATGTTCGTCAACGGCGTCCCAGCGCGAGAAGCGCACGTGCTCACAGAGCCGTTCGATCGTCTCGTTTTCGAGAATGAAGAACTGCTGGTTGGTCACCGAGTCGAGGAAGGGTGAATAGCCTTTTTTCATCAGCGTATCTTTCAACAGGAGGGCAAGAGCGTCCGCCTGTTTTCCGATCTCCTCGTAGAGACCGTCGGTGAACAGCGCGTCGAACTGCACGCCGACGACGCGCCCTTTGGCAAAGAGTGCGCCGTTTTGCTTGATGACGGACAGGTAGTGCTTGGGTGCGCCGCCGGGGAAGACGAGTGCCTCGCCGCAGAGTGCGCCGACTTTCGTGCCGCCGATGTAGAATGCGTCGCAGAGAGAGGCGAGCAGCGCAAGCGAGACGTCCGTGTTCGGCGCGGACAGCCCGTAGGCGAGGCGCGCGCCGTCGACAAAGAGGCGCAGGCCGTGCTCCAGACAGATCGCGCGCAAGGCTTCCAGCTCTGCCTTCGTGTACAGCGTACCGTATTCGGTCGGGTGGGAGAGGTAGAGAAGGCCGGGACGCACCATGTGCTCCGCCGTCGCGTCTGCCTCGTAGGTCAGAAGATAGCTCTTCAGCGCCGCCGCGTCCACCTTGCCGTCCTTGTGTGCGAGGCCGATGACCTTGTGTCCGGAGGCTTCGATCGCGCCGGATTCGTGGGTGTTGATGTGTCCCGTGTCGGCGCAGATCGCCCCCTCGTAGGGGTAGAGAAGCGAGGAAATGAGCACCTTGTTCGTCTGCGTTCCGCCGCAGAGGAAGAAAATATCCGCTTTCTCGCACGCACAGGCGGCGCGGATCTTGTTGCGCGCGCGTTCACTGTAGACGTCCGCGCCGTAGGGGGCAAGGCTTTCGAGATTCGTTTTTACCAGATGTTCGAGCACCTTGGGATGTGCGCCTTCGCTGTAATCGTTTTCAAACCAGAGCATATCTGTTCCTCCTTTATGCTTTTCTCGCGCCGCGGCGTGCGGCTTCGAGCAGTTCTTCTGCGGCTTTTTTCGGGTCGGGGGCAGAGAAGACGGCACTGCCCGCGACGATGAGATCCGCGCCGCGCCGCGTGACTTCAAAGACGTTGTCGACCTTGACGCCGCCGTCGACCTCCAGATCGATCGCGCGTCCCGTTTTGTCGATCTCTTCGCGCAATACAGCGATTTTTTCCAAGCACTCGGGGATGAGTGCCTGTCCGCCGAAGCCCGGCTCCACCGTCATCACGAGGACGAGGTCGACTTCGTCGAGATAGGGCAGGATCGCCTCCGCAGGGGTCTTCGGCTTCAGTGAGATACCGGCGCGCAGACCGAGGGCGCGGATGCGCTCAATGAGGGCGCGCGCGTCACGCACCGCCTCAACGTGGAAGGTGAGAATGTCCGCACCGGCACGCGCAAAGGGCTCGAGGAAAAAGGCGGGGTCGTCTACCATCAGGTGGACGTCGAAGATCGTGTCCTTCAGGTGCGGCCGCAGACTTTTGACGATGCACTCACCCAGAGCGAGATTCGGCACGAAGTGACCGTCCATAATATCAAAGTGTAGGTACGGTGCAAATTCTTTGATTTCTTCGATTTGTTCCTTCGCACGGTAAAAATCGAGCGAAAGCAGGGAGGGAGATAAGCGGATCATACAAAACTCCGAAAAAACAGTTTTTCCTTGCGGTGGCAAGGTGCGTGCGGGTGCATACCCTATCAATGAGGCGCGCCTCAAACGAAAAAATCGCGTCGTGACGTCCCCACACAAGGAAGTATAACACAAAGGAATCAAAAAAGAAACAGTGTGGGGGCACGGCGAGTGGATAAATCTCAAAAAGCAAAAAGAGGACTGAGTTTTCAGCCCTCTTTTTTTGCTGTTTGTCCTTATGCTTCCGCTTTCTTGGCTTCTTCGATGACCTTCTGTGCGACGTTGGAGGGAGCCTCGGCGTAGCTGTCGACGACGTAGTCGAAGCTGCCGCGACCCTGGCTCATCGCGCGCAGGGTGACGACGTAGTTGCCCATTTCGGACTGCGGAACCTTCGCCTCGACGACGGTGTAGCCCTTCTTCTTCTCGGCGGGATTCATGCCGAGCACCTGACCGCGGCGGGTGGAGATGTCGCTCATGACGTCGCCCATCAGCGCGTCGGGGATGAGAACGTTCAAGGTTCCGATCGGCTCGAGCAGGGTGGGCTGCGCGTTCTTCAGGCCTTCGCGGAAGGCGGCGGAGGCGGCGAGCTTGAACGCCATTTCGGAGGAGTCGACGGGGTGATACTTGCCGTCAAAGAGGTTGGCCTTGAGGCCGACGAGCGGGAAGCCGGCGAGAACGCCGCGGCTCATGCATTCCTGCAGACCCTTTTCGACTGCGGGGAAGAAGTTCTTCGGAACACTTCCGCCGAAGACGCTTTCGGTGAAGGTCAGACCTTCTTCGTCGGACGGGGAGAATTCGATCTGGACGACGCCGAACTGACCGTGACCGCCGGACTGCTTGACGTGCTTGCCTTCGGCCTTGACGGACTTCTTGATGGATTCGCGGTAGGCGACCTGCGCGGGCTTGAGGTCCACGGAGATGCCGAAGCGATTCTTCAGCTTGGAGGAGATGACGTCGAGGTGCTGTTCACCCAGTCCGTAGAGGACGAGCTGCTTCGTTTCGGCGTTGTTCTTGAGCTTGATGGTGAGGTCTTCCTCGAGCAGACGGGCGATGGAGGAAGAGATCTTGTCTTCGTCGCCTTTGTCCTTACCGGAGACGGCCATGGCGAGGTAGGGCGTCGGGAAAGCGATGGGCAGGTAGGAGACGTTGCCCTTCGCGGAGAGAGTGTCGCAGGTATTGGTGGCGGCAAGTTTGGCGATGACGCCGATGTCGCCCTGGGGAAGTGCGTCGACCTCGGTCTGCTTCTTGCCCTTGATCTCGTAGATGTGGGCGAATTTTTCGACCTGACCGCTCTTTGAGTTCTTGAGCTGATCGTCGCGCTTTAAGGTGCCGGTCATGACCTTGAAGTAGTTCATCTTACCGACGAACGGGTCGGCGATGGTCTTGAACACGAACAGAGAGGTGTCGCCGCCTTCGGTGATCTCGATCGTGTTGCCCTCGGCATCCTTGGCAGTCGCCTTGGAGAGCGGGGAGGGGAAGCAGTGGCAGATCTCGTTTAAGAGGAAATCAATGCCCTCAAGCTCGGTCGCGCTGCCGCAGTAGACGGGGATGAGCGAGCCGGAGGTGATGCCGTCGTGTACGCCGTCGAAGATCTCCTGCTGGGTGAATTCTTCGCCGCCGAAGTACTTGTCCATACGTTCCTCGCTCGTCTCGGCAACGGCCTCGAGGAGCATTTCGCGCGCCTTTTCGACGAACGCGGCCTTTTCCGCGGGGATCTCAAAATCGACGCGGTTGCCTTTTTCGTAGCGGAACGCCTTCTGCTGGAGAAGGTCGATGTAACCGACGGTCTTGTGGTTTTCAAAGATCGGATAGAGGGCGGGGCAGACAGACTTGCCGAAAATGTCGCGCAACTCGTCGACGATGCCGTCGAAGTTGACGTGATCCTCGTCCATGCGGTTTAGGAAGAACGCACGGCTGTTGGCAAACTCGCCCGCGCGGTCAAACGCGATCTCGGCACCGGCTTCCACGCCGGCCTTGGCGTCGATGACGATGAGGGCGGTGTCGGTGACGGACAGTGCCTGCGTGACTTCGCCGGCAAAGTCGAGGTAACCGGGGGTGTCGATGAAGTTGATCTTCTTGTCGCCCATCTTGACGGGGGCGAGGGAGGCGGAAATCGAAAAACCGCGTTTTACTTCCTCGGGATCGTAGTCGGAAACGGTGGTGCCGTCGGTGGTTTTACCGAGACGGTCAGTACCCTTGGTGAGGTAGAGGGCCGCTTCCAGAAGGGAAGTCTTGCCGCTTCCGCCGTGACCGAGCAGAGCGACGTTGCGGATGTCTTTTGTTTTGACCATGGTGGATATCTCCGTTTCTCGGCTTTGCAAGCCGTGTGATTTTGGTTCGTGCGCGCGCTTTCGATGACGCGCGGCAAAAACAATAACAACCATATTATATATGATTTGGCGAAAAGACACAAGGAAAAAATTTGTAAATCCTGCCGTTGAAAGTACCAAAAATAACGGCTGATTTTTGTACAAATCAACAAAAAAGGCACTCGCACCTCCCCTCGGAGGGGCGAATAGGGTCGAAAACTTGCTTTTTGTGATCAAACCGATACAATGAAGAAAACGTATTTTCGAGGGGGTGGTGGCGTGCAAACGAGCGAGAAAAGGGCGAAAAACCGTCTGCAGCGCCGCCTCGATGAACCGCTGGTTGCAAGCGCCGTCAGTCGGCCGGTTCTGACCCTCTCTCTGCTGTTTCTTTTGTGGACGGCACTGCTTTTTGGCCTGGATACGGAAAAGCGCCTTCTCTTTGCCGCCTTCGGCCTTGTTTTGTTCGGCGTCTTTTGGGTGTTGACGAGAGGACGGGACGTGGGTGATCTGCATCTGTTTTCCCTTCTTTTGACGCTGTCGTTTCTTCTTTTGCTTGTCTCGGAGGCGGGCTTCGGTCTGTGGCAGAGTCATCTTGCAAAGCAGAAGGACCGCCTGTTGAGCGAAGATGCGGTTTCTACGGTGAGCGTCCGGGTGCGGCGTGTGCAAGAAGGGCGCGCTCTCGTGTACGTGACGCAAGCCGATTCGGTTCCGATCGGGGAATTTGCCGTTTGCGACGCCGCGGAGTTTCTTGAAGGAGAAACGTACAGTGGGAAAGCGGAGTTGTTTTCTCTGAATGCCCGTGTGGGACAGGAGTCGGTGCGCTTCTTCGGACGGGACGTATCGCTCGGTCTGGAATGGCGGGAGACGGCCGGAACCGGCGGAGAAGTGACGTTGCTTTCCGCGTTCGGAGAGCATCTTTCCGATCTTCTCGCACCGGCGAAATCTGCGTCGTTTCTGCGGGCGATCTTGCTTTCGGACAAAAGCGGGATCCCTGCGTCGTTTTCACGCACGCTTTCCAGCATCGGTGCCTCGCATTTTCTCGCGTTGTCGGGGATGCACCTCGGGATCTTGATGTATTCGCTGTACCGGCTGTGTTCGCTCGTTTTTCTCGGGCGGCGCGGGGCGTTGACAGTCGGTTTGCTGCTGGGCGGGCTGTTTTTGTTTCTCTGCGGCGTTCCGCTTTCGCTTTTGCGCGCCTACGTCATGTTTGCGCTGGCGTTCTTTGCCGAAATTTTGCGTCTGCGGCAAAATTCGGTGCAGTCACTCTTCCTCGCCGCCGCCCTGATCGTGTTCTTCGACCGTGGGGCACTGTCTGACGTCGGCTTTTTGCTCAGCGTGTCGGCAACGCTCGGCATTCTTTTGTTCGTTCCGCTCTGGGAGAAGTCGTTTTCCGCCTCCCGTCTTGCCCGCACGCTCTCTGCAAACGGCGTATGTTCCCGTCTTCTTTTGCGCATCCTCCGCGCACTTCTTCGGTTGGGCGTCACTTCGGCTTCGGCGCTGACGTTCACGCTTCCCGTTGCGGCGCTGTCGTTTGGGGAAGTGAGTCTGTTGTCGCCGATCTGGGGCATTCTCCTCATTCCGCTGTTTACCTTGCTTTTGAATCTCGCCTTTTTCTTTTTGCTTTCGTCCCTGCTTTCGCTGCCCCTTGTCACGGGCGTTCTGGCTTCGCTTTGCGACGTTCTTTGCCGCGCCTTCGCTTCGGTTGCGGAGAGTTGCGCCGAGGTTTCGCCCATGACACAATGGAGTGCCGAAGCGAGCGTTTTTGCAACGGTGCTCTCGGTGCTGTTTCTCGCAGTCTGTCTCAGGTATCGCGTACCGGCGCGTGTCTGTGCCCTTCTCCTGCCGCTCTTTTTGGCGGCGGCGACGCTTATGACGCTGTTTCTGCCTTGTTTTTCGCCTGCCCCGCCTTTCGTGCGCTTGTGGGAAGAAAGCGAAACGGCATATCTGGCGGCAGACGACGGAACCCGACGCATCTGCGTTGTCTCTCCCGCGCCGAAAAAGGATGTGAAAAGCGGCGAAGACGCGCCGCTGTGTGAGGTCACCGATCTGATCCTTTTGCCCACGGAACGCGCGGCCGCAGACGTGGTGCGTGCGCTGATCGGTCGCGTTGCAACGGAGCGGCTGTGGATCCCGCGTGTGACGGACGAAGACGAGAAATTGTTGGATTTCGCGCTTTCGGATTTTGAGGGGAGCGTCTGTTTTTACGATGCGGGCGACCGTTTGGTCTTTGACGGGATCTGCCTTGAATGTGCGACGGATGAGACAGGTGTGTCGGCAAGCCTTTCCCTTTCGTCTCGGCGCGTGCTGTTTTGCCGAGCGAAAGAAGAACGGCTTGTTTCGCTCTCTGGCTTTGACGCGGCGATCCTTTTCGGGGGCGCGACGGCGGATCGGGCGGACGTTCCCGTCTTCTCGCCGGACGATGATTTTGCGCAAACGTCGGACGCCGTCGTGCTTTTGCCGCCGCAGGGGCGCGTGCAGTTGACGCCGGGCTCTTGAAAAAGACGGCTGTTCGTGTTACACTCAAACCGATAATTGTGTATTTTTAGGAGGAATTATGGTCACGACTACAATGACGGCAGCCCTGTCCGGACTGGACGGATTTGCGGTGACGGTCGAGAGCTTTTCGGCAAAGGGTTCGCTTCCCACCATTGAGATCATCGGCCTTCCCGATACCTCGGTCAAGGAAGCACTGGAGCGCATCCACGCCGCCTGCGCCGCAAACGATCTGCCGTTTCACAAGGGGCGCACGACGATCAATCTCGCTCCTGCAGACCGCAAAAAGGTCGGCTCCTCCTACGATCTGGCCATCCTGCTTTCGCTTCTGAAGCAGAACGTGCTCTCCGAGATCGACCTGACGAAGAAATGCTTCATCGGGGAACTTTCGCTCTCGGGTGAGGTGCGTGCCTGCCGCGGCGCACTGCCCTTGTCGCTCGCTGCGTTGAAGGCGGGCTGTACCGAGATCTACGTCCCTGCCTGCGTCGCCCGTGAAGCGGCGGTCGTGCAGGGGATCACCGTCTACGGCGTGAGCCACATCAAGGAACTTTTGGCGCATCTGTCGGGTGACGCGCCGCTTTCTCCTACTCCCTTCGAGGGCGTTGAAGCGGCGGAGCGAGCCCGTCCTGCCGTGGACTTTGCGGACATCCGTGCCCAGTCGCTTGCCAAACGTGCGCTGGAGATCGCGGCCGCCGGAAACCACAACGTGCTCCTCATCGGCCCGCCCGGCAGCGGTAAGAGCTTGCTCGCAAACGCGATGTGCTCCATCCTGCCCGAAATGACCTTTGAAGAGATGGTCGAGGCGACGAAGATCTATTCCGTCAGCGGTCTTTTGCACGAGGGTGAGGCGTTGATCACGACGCGCCCGTTCCGCTCGCCGCACCACACGACGTCCCCCGCCGGACTTGCGGGCGGCGGCACGATTCCGGCTCCGGGTGAGATTTCGCTTGCCTCGGGCGGCGTGCTGTTTTTGGACGAGCTTCCCGAGTTTGACAAACGTGCGTTGCAGATCTTGCGTCAGCCGATGGAGGAGCACACGGTGACCGTGACCCGCGTCGGCGGAAAATTGACCTTCCCTGCGGATTTTATGCTCGTTTGTGCGATGAATCCGTGCCCCTGCGGTTACTACGGATCACCCGACCACGTCTGCACCTGTACCCCCGCCGCGATCGAACGCTATCAGGCGAAGATCTCGGGCCCCTTGCTTGACCGCATCGACCTGCAGATCGAGGTGCCTGCCGTGACCTTCGGAGAGATCACCGCAGGGCGTGACGCCATGACCTCGGAGAGCGTGAGAAAACGCGTCAACGCGGCGCGCAAATTTGCCGCCCGACGCTTGAAGAGCGTCGGCGCGACCTCGAACGGTCGCCTGACGGGAGAGGAGACCAAACAGCTCTGCGTCTACACCGACGAGGCGCGCGAGATCCTTTCGCAGGCGTTTGAACGCCTCGGACTCTCCGCACGCGGCTACGACCGCATCCTGCGCGTTGCCCGTACCATCGCCGACCTCGAGGAGAGCGAGCTCATCGAGGCACCGCATATCCTGGAGGCGATCCAACTGCGCGCCCTTGACCGCAAATATTTCGAGCATTGATGCGCTTTTTCGTTCTTTCTTTTCACGAGAAAAGAAAGAACCAAAGAAAAGCGAAACGAAGAAAAGAAACGAAAGATGACGTCAGCAGAAAACGCGCCCAAGCGACGGGCGCGTTTTGGCGTATCGGGCGAAAAACCGCGGTACTTTCACGAGAAAAGAAAGAACCAAAGAAAAGCGAAACGAAGAAAAGAAACGAAAGATGACGTCAGCAAAAAACGCGCCCAAGCGACGGGCGCGTTTTTTCTCGATGTTGATTCTATGAAATTGCAAACAGGAGTATTGATCAACAAAAAACGCAAACGGCACCCGCGGTTTGGGTGCCGTTTGTGTGTGACGTTTGAAGTCTGTGTTTTTTTGCTTTCGCTTTTTTCTTTGCTCCTTTCTTTTTTCTTGAAAAAAGAAAGGAGGATCAAGGCGAATCATTCTTTCACAAGCGCGTCGGCGAGGGCGCAAAATTCGGGAAGACCGAGCGTTTCTCCGCGACGTGAGGGATCGATTCCGGCCGTCTCGAGTGCTTCGGAGATCTCCTCCTTGGTGCGTCCGAGCGCGGAGGTGAGGCAGTTGTAGACGGTCTTTCTGCGCGCGGAGAACGCGGCGCGAATGACCGAAAAAAAGAGTGCTTCGTTGTTCGGATGTACGGGTTTTTCCTTGTGCGGTGTGATGCGGATCACCGTTGAGACGACGGTGGGACGCGGATAGAAGTTTGCCTCCTTGACGTCGAAGAGACGCTTGACCTCTCCGTAGTAGGCAAGGTAGGCGGACAGCGATCCGTAGGATTCGTCTCCCACCTGCGCGGCGAAACGACACGCCGCCTCCTTTTGCACCATCAGAGTCAGGCTCTCAAAGGGGAGCTTGGACTCCACGAGCTTCAGGATCAAGGGGCTCGTCACCGAGTAGGGGAGGTTGGCGCACACGGCGAGTTTCTCTCCCTTTTGCTGTGCGAGTCGCGCGGCAAAATCGCTCTCGAGCGCGTCCTCGTTGTAAAGCGTGACGTTCGGACGTTCGGCGAGGTTTTCAGAGAGCCACGGAAAGATCCCGCGGTCGATCTCCAGACAGACTACGCGGTCGTATTTTTCCGAAAGGCGAAGAGTCAGCGCGCCGATCCCGGGGCCGATCTCCAGACAGACGGCAGGATTTTCACAGGTCTCGGCGGAGGCAGAGGCAATGTTTTCACACACGGCAGGTGAGATGAGAAAGTTCTGGCCGAACTTCTTTTGCATCCGCAGATTTCGCGCGAGAAGTTGTTCCTTGATGTAAGAGGGGGCGTAGATGGATTCAGCCAAGTTTACGCCTCCGTGGGGGTGTAATCCAGGGTGAAACGGTACTCGGCGGTGCCGTAGTATCCGTCTGCTTCGGGGTTGGACCAAGTGGCGGAAAGGCAGATGTCGGCTTTGCCGCCTTTTTTGCCCAAAAAGTCTTTCAGATCTGCGATGGTGCCGGTCTTCACGTCGCCGCCGACCGTCACCATCAGAGCGGTTTCGTCGGGGTCGTTTGGAACGTTGAATACGGGGAGGACACCGTCGGCTTTGATCGTCGGTTTGGTCTCGGAATGTTCGGAGGTCTGTTCGGTATCGTCGGCAAGGAAGTAGTGCCAGACGTAGGATGCGCCGACGGTCTTCGTCTCTTCACCGAGCGTGATCGACAGAGGCTGAGGCGCGGTGGGATAGAGGAAACGGAAGACGGGGTGCACCATCAGTGCCATCGCGTCCTCGGGCTTGAGATTTTTGTAGACGAGGCTTTCGCCGGTCTTCAGAAGCACGTCGTTTGCGCTCTCGGAGAAGTACAGCGCAAAGTTTGCGCTGTTGTAATCGTCCGAACAGGTCAAAAGCACCTCGCGGTACTCGGAAATGGGCCGCGCGGCGGACTTGATCTCCGTCGCGTTCTGAATGGCGGTCATACACAGGACGATCTCTTCGCGTTCGGTGAGTGTTTGCGTCTCGTTCTCTCCGCTCTGCGTCAGGACGATCTGCTCCACCGTGTCGGCGTTGAGCGTGCGCGCGGAGATGGAGAGGAAGAAATAGACGGCCAAAAACAGGGGGATGAGAAGGAAAATGCCGAGAAAGGCCTTTTTTCTGCGGCGTCGTTGTTCGCGCACCTCGCGCTGGTTGATGTGAGCCATGGTAGCCCCTTTCGTGTGTCAGTTTCGGTCGTTTGATTTAAAACAGCACTCGTCCCACGACGCGCAGGTCGTCGTCCTCCAGGACGCCGATGGGCGCGTAGCGCGGGTTTTCCGAGAGGAGGAAACAGCGTCTGCCGCTGCGGTCGAGTTTTTTGCACAGAGCCTCGCCGTTGAGCAGGAAAATGCCGATCTGTCCTTCCAGAACGGCTTCCTGCTGCTTGATCCAGACGATCGAGCCGTCGGAGATGACGGGCTCCATGCTGTCGCCGCTGATGCGGATGCCGAAGTCGGCTTCCGTGGGCGCGCCGTCGGCGTTCTGCCAGGTGTAGTCCTCGGAAAACAATGGCAAGGCGGCACCTGCCGCGGCAGGGAAGTCGTAGACCTTCAGGCGGCGCACGGGCGCGAAGACCTCTTCGGGTACGGCGAGCGGCTCGCACTGCTCGGACTCGAAATTCATCAGCGTCTGCACCGCTGCTTTTCCGCGCAGATCCAGCGTGCGCCAGAGCTTGATGATCTCGCGTTCGGCGGAGTTGAGCGCGTCGGAAGAGGCGCGGGCACCTTCGTCAAAAACGAGTTCCTCTACGCTCGTTCCGAGGATCTCGGCGATGCGGAGCATACACTCCATCCGCTTTTGATCGCTCGTGCGTTTGAGCATGCTGTCAAGGGTAGTATAAGGGATGTCGGCGGCTTTTGCAAGTTGTGCTTTGGTCAGTTGCATCTCTTGCATGCGCTCGACGATCTTTTCGTTGAAAGTCATAACGTTGTCCTCAAAGGTGGGCATCTGTTGGGGGTAGTATAGCAGAACTTTGTCGATTTGTAAAGAAAAAATTATGAAAAAGCGTAAAAAACTCGAATATTTTGTCAAAAAATACCGAAAAATGGAAAAATGCGGTTTGTAAAAATCGGTGTGGAAATTTCCGAGCAGATGTGCTACAATATAGAAGTAAAGTAGAGATCCGCGCCGCACACCCCTGTGCGGCGGCAACAAAAGGAGCAAACAAGTATGATGCGCATCATCACGGGCAAAGCGCGCGGCACGCGGCTTTTGACCCTGCCGACGGACGACACCCGTCCGACGACCGAAATGGCAAAGGAAGGAATCTTCTCCGCCGTGCAGTTCGAGCTGGTCGGAGCCGAGGTGCTGGATCTGTTTTCCGGAACGGGACAACTCGCCCTGGAAGCACTCTCGCGCGGTGCTGCCCGCGCCGTCTGCGTGGAAAACGCGCGCAAGGCCGCCGACGTCATCCGACAGAACGCCGCACGCACGAAACTGGAGGCAGACACGCGCGTGTTGGTTTCGGACGCCTTTGCGTACTTGAAGAATACGAGCGAAAAGTACAACCTGATCTTTGCTGATCCGCCCTACGACAGCGGACTTGCCGAGAAGGTCGTGGAAAAGGTCCTGGAATACGACTCTTTGAAGCCGAACGGCGCACTCATCGTGGAAGCGGAAAGCGAGAATGCCGTCCCTGTGCACCTCTGTGAGCGGTTCGGATCTTATCGCGTGTACCGCTACGGAAAAACCACCGTTTTTTTGTTTCGAAAGGGGGATGAGTGATGGCACTTTGCGTCTTTCCCGGCTCGTTTGACCCGTTTACCACGGGGCACGAGGCGATCGTGCGCCGCGCTGCCGATCTCTTCGGCGAGGTCGTGGTGCTCGTTGCCGCAAATTCCGAAAAAAAGACGTTCTTTTCCGCCGAAGAGC
>JAFQUW010000071.1 GCA_017408325.1 Clostridia bacterium
ACAAGGAACTAGCCTGCCACGAGGTCGGCTTCTACTCCGAAGTACATCGACTCCCGAGCGAGACGACGCAGGACGAACTGCTCGCGCTCATCGACAAGCTCAACCGAAACGACGACATCCACGGCATCCTCGTACAGCTGCCCGTGCCGCGTCACATCGACGAGACCACGGTGATCGAAGCGATCTCCCCGAAAAAGGACGTCGACGCCTTCGGCTATGCGTCCGTGGGACGCATCATGGTCGGCAACCCCGACTTTCTCCCCTGCACACCTGCCGGCGTGATGGCACTGCTGGAAGAATACGACATCCCCGTCGAGGGCAAAAACGCCGTCGTCATCGGACGAAGCAACATCGTCGGAAAGCCGCAGGCGATGCTCCTGTTGCACAAAAACGCGACGGTGACCGTCTGCCATTCCAAAACGAAAAACCTCGCCGAGATCACGCGAGAAGCGGACATCCTCGTCGTTGCCATCGGCCGCGCGAAATTCGTCACGGCGGACACGGTCAAAGAGGGCGCGGTCGTCATCGACGTCGGTATGAACCGCGACGAGGCCGGCAAGCTCTGCGGAGACGTCGATTTTGACGCGGTCGCCGAAAAGGCATCCTTTATCACCCCCGTCCCCGGCGGATGCGGTCCGATGACCATCACGATGCTGTTGCAAAACACCCTCACCGCAGCGAAAAACGCAAAGGAATAAGAAGCGAAAAAGAAGCACGCGTTCCGCGTGCTTCTTTTGTTTTGCTCCGTCGGCAAAGTCCGGGTTCAAAACAGACGCTCACAACTTGTGTTTCACCCCGTTTTTCGCCCCCTCTTTTGTTTGACATTCTTCCTTATGAGTGATATAATGTAGTTTCAAAATGGGAAAGGAGGCGCCGAGATGTTCTACGGGCTTGCCGTTGACTGCGGAACGAGCAATCTTTCGCTCTCTCTCTGCCGAAAAGGACGTCCCGAACAGCGCCGGGATCTCACCGCGAAAAACCCCTGTCTCCGCTTTGGCGCCGACGTCATCACCCGTGCGGCAAACGCCGAAAAAAACGAAAACGTGCGCCGTCTTCTCGTTGAGGAGCTCTGGCAATGCGTCGCCGAGGGAGCAAAGACCCTCTGCGAGCAGGAGGGTGTCCGTCTCACCGACGTCCGCCGCATCTCGTTCTGTGCAAACCCCATTCTCACGCATCTCTCGCTCGGCTTGGTTGCCGTGGAGCTGACGCGGTTTCCTTTCTCGCTCAAAAACCGCTTTTTGAATTTCAAACAGTCCGCCCCCTTTGATCTGTCCCGTTTCGGGTTTCACAGACGAACGCGCCTATTCGTCGCACCGCTCGTCTCCGCCTTCGTCGGCGGCGACGTATTGCTCGGCTTTGCCGACGACGAGACGGACGAGCCCTCGCACTTTTACGCCGACCTCGGCACAAACGGCGAGATGATCTTAAAGACCCCTCGCGGTCTGTTTGCCGCAAGTTGTGCTGCGGGCCCCGCCTTTGAAGGTGGGCTCGTGCGCTGCGGAATGAGAGCCGAAGAAGGTGCCGTCGAGCACGCCGAATACCAAGACGGAGCATTCGTGCTGGACACCGTTGGAGGAAAAGAGGCGCGCGGACTCTGCGTCGGAGGACTCGTCGAGGTCCTGCTCGCCGCGTTTGACGCCGGTCTCCTCTCTCCGAACGGAGAGGTGAAAAACGAGCCGCTTTGCATTGCGGAAAACCTCACCCTCACGACCGAGGAAGTGCGTGCCGTCCTTCTGGCGAAGGCCGCGTTTCGTGCCGGGGCAAGAGTGCTCTTTTCCGCCGCGAACACTTCCTACGAAACGCTCTGCCGTTTCACCCTCGCAGGGGCACTCGGCGAGCATTTGAACCGACAAAAGGCCGCCGAATTCGGTCTCTTTGATCCCGAACTCTTACGGCTGGCTAAACCGAAACAGAACGCCGCGCTCGAAGGTGCCGCGCGCGCCCTGTGGGATCGGGCGTTTCGCCGTCGGTGCACGACCCTTGCCCGAAGCACCCGAAGCGTCGACCTTGCAAGCGACCCTTCGTTCAATGAAACGTATGTAAATTCGATTTCTTTTTAAATTCTCAAAGACAAGAAAGGCACGTTATGGACTATCTGTTTTCCGACAACCTGCGCGACTTAAAGCCCTCCGCCATCCGCGAGATCTTCAAGGCGCTTTCCGATCCGTCCGTCATCTCCTTCGCCGCAGGCAATCCCTCTCCCCTCTCGTTTCCGCGTGAGGAGATCGCCGAGATCGCCGAAAAGATCTTCCGCGACGGCACGCTTTCCGCAAAAGCACTCCAGTACGGCATCACCGAGGGAGATCCGCTTTTGCGCGAACTCGTCCGCGCACGTCTTGCCGAGCGGTTTGACAGTTGCACCGAAAACGACGATCTCATCATCGTCACGGGCGGTCAGCAGGGACTCGACCTCTCCTGCAAGGTGCTGTGCAACCCCGGAGACGTGATCCTCTGCGAAGAGCCGACCTTCATCGGCGCACTCAACTCCTTCCGCGCCTCGGGTGCCCGTCCCGTCGGCGTGCCGCTCAGAGACGACGGCATCGACACCGACGCGCTGGAGGAAGCGCTCCGCCGCGAGAAGAACGTGCGCCTCATCTACGTCATCCCGACCTTCCAAAACCCGACGGGCTTGACGACATCGCTTGAA
>JAFQUW010000072.1 GCA_017408325.1 Clostridia bacterium
GTGATCTTTTCTCTGTTTCTTTCGGGAAAAGAGGAGGCGATGGAGTGCAAGACCGAGGTCGTCGGCGGTGCAAAACGGGTGGAAGTTGCGCTTGTCTGTTCGCCGCTCTTATCCTCGCGTGCCGCCTTTGATGCGCACCCTGCCTTCTCGGCACTCTCCCTTTCGGCGCATCGCACCTCTCGCGCATTTTTCGTGCGTGCAAGAAAGCGCGGCGGCCGTGAGTACGCCCTTGCCCTCTCGGATGAGAGCGGCGTCGGGGATCTGATCCTCGCGGAATCGTTGGCGGACGTCGGCGGAGGAAAGAGGGCGCTGCTTGAGCACGCCGCCCCCAAAGTACGGGAAGGCGTCTTGAGTCCCTCGGCGGTCTTTTGCCGCCGAACGCTTGTGTCTCCGAGTGAGCACACGCATCTGACCCATCGCTTTTTCCTCGGCTTCGGCACAAACAGCACGCGTGCTTTTTTTGCGATGCAGTCGCTTTCCTGCGGCGACAAAAACGAAACGGACGAGGCAAACCGACTCGCGTGGTCACAGTTGTCCCGTGCGTTGCAAAGTGCAAAACTGCGTGATGTAACGGACTCTTTTTCGCTTGCTCTCACGCACGCGGTCCTGAATGCGCGTGCGATCCGTCTCGTGCCGAACAGTGAGCGCACGTTTCGTCGGGAAGAACTGTATGCACACGGCATTTCGGGTGATCTGCCGATCGTGCTCTGTGCGGTGGGGGACGGGGAAGACTCCGTTCGGCTGATGCGTGCGGCGTCTCTGTATCGTTATCACGCGATTTGCGGATTTTCTTATGACCTGGTCTTTTTTGCCCGCGGCGGCGGGTATGAACGCCGCGGTCTGCAGGCGGCGATGGCGGCGATCTCGCGCGTCGGAGCCGAATATCTTCTTGCGCGTCGCGGCGGCGGGATCTTTCTCGTGGAGGGCGATGAACGTGTCGGCGAACTGCTTTCCTGTGCCGCTTGCACGGAGGTGAAGACGCCGATGTCCGCTTGTTCTTTGCCTCTTTCGCGTCGGGTCGTCACTGATTGCGGTAGTGTTCCGACTGCCTTTTTTGAGGCGGCCGAGTCGCCTTATGCGGGGAGCGGCAGTTTTCTGTCGAATGGGTTTTTGATCGAGAAGGATCGCTTTGATCCGACGGAAAGTTTTTCGCATCTGCTCGCCTCTCGCACCTTTGGTGCTCTCGTTACACACCGTTCGCTCGGTTTCACCTTTGAGACTTCCTCGCGCTTTCGCCGCATCAGTCGCGTTGATGCGGATGCGTTTTTGCGCACCTTCGGTGAGCGGCTGCTCTTGACCGATGCCGAGGGCGTTTCGTACGATCTTGCCGCGGTGAGCAGTAAGGTGCTGTTCTCGGCCGGCGTTGCGGAGTATTTCGGTGTGGCATCCGGGGTGCAATACCGTCTGACGGTCTTCTGCCATCCGACGCTGCTGTTTCGCGGCGTGCGAGCTGAGTTTTACGGTCGGGGGCGTTTTGAACTCTCCTACGAACTGTCTCCCGTGCTGGGAGACGAGACGGGAGTGCTCGGTGCGTTTTCCACAAAACTGCGGGGCGACACCCTCTTGTTCGAACGTGCGATCTCTCCGATCTCGCGCCCGTTTTCGGGGTATCTGAAGCTTTTGGAAGATTCCCCGCGCCGCACGAGAGAGGGCGTCGGTCTGAGCTGTGAGGTGCGTTTGGAGGGGAAGAAGCAGGTCACTTTCTACCTCGGCGCCAAGGAGAGCGAGGAACAGTTTGAACGTGTGGACGAGTGTTTGAGAAAGGTCTCGTTTTCGCGACTGCTTTCGGATTCCGTCGGCTTCGCGCGCCGTCTGCTTCCGCCGCCCGTTTTGCCGAAGGGGGACGACGCACACTCTTTTGCCAAGAGCGAGACGGTCAATTTCTGGCTTGCTTATCAGGCGATCTCCTCGCGTCTGTTTGCGCGTTGCGGACTGTATCAGCCGGGCGGTGCTTACGGTTTCCGCGACCAACTGCAGGACGCACTCATGTATCTCTCCTTTGAGCCGAACCGCTGTCAAACGCAGATCCTGCGCCACGCCGCGCACCAGTTTCCCGAAGGGGACGTGCTTCATTGGTGGCACAATCTGCCCGATGAAAACGGGCGTCATCGCGGCGTGCGCACGCGCATCTCCGACGACTATCTCTGGCTCGTTTACGCCGCGCACCGCTACGTGGAGCAAACGAAGGACACAGACTTCTTAAAGAGGGAAGTCCCGTTTCTTTCGGGGCGTGCGCTCCGCGACGGGGAACACGATCTCTACGACGCGTTTTCCTTCGGGGAAAAGGCGAGCATGTGGGAACACCTGACGGCCGCCGCCGATCTCTTTTGTTGCCGCGGTGTCGGAAGTCACGGGCTTTCTCTGATGCTTGCGGGTGACTGGAACGACGGATTCGACGCGCTCGGAGAAGGGGCGGAGAGCGTCTTTCTCTCGCAGTTCGGCGTTCTTTGTCTGCGCCGCCTTGCGCGGCTGATGCGTCGGGAGAACCATCGGGTCGATCTTGCCGAACGATACGAATCCTTTGCGGCAAAACTGCACCGCGCGGTGCAAAACGCCTTTTTCGGAAAATGGTATGCCCGCGCATTCTTCGGTGACGGCGCAGTGCTCGGCGCGGACGAAACGCTGTCATCGCCCTGCTCCATCGACCTCTTGCCGCAGGCGTTTTCCGCCTTCTGCTTCGCGGATTCCGAAGAACGCGACGAGTCGGAACGGGCACGGGTATTTTCCGCCTTGCAGTCCGTGTGGGACAATCTCTACGAGGAACCAAGCGGTGTGTTGCGTCTCTTTACACCGCCGTTTGATACGCGAGGCAGGGAGGTCGGTTATATCCGTGCCTATGCCGCGGGCGTGCGCGAAAACGGTGGGCAGTATACCCACGCCGCCGTCTGGTACGCACTCGCCTGTCGCACGATGGCGCCCTTTTCGAAGACGCCCGAGTTGTGGCGATTGCGCGCGGACGAGGTGATGGATCGGCTTCTGCCGTATCACGCCGCACTCTCGCCCGACGCGGCACGCCGTTACCGACTGGAGCCGTACGCCCTCGCCGGAGACGTGTATTCCTTTGAGGGCGGACTCGGACGCGGCGGCTGGAATCACTATACGGGCTCCGCCGCTTGGGCGTGGCGGTATTTCGCCGAACGGGACGGGGAACTTCCGAGCGTGTAAAGAGCACTTGTGTTTCTTCTTCGGGGGTGGTATAATGGATCATCAACCACCCTCGGAGGAAGCCTATGACCGTCGCCGGACTGCAAAAACTCACCCTGCTCGATTTTCCGGGCAAGCTCGCCTGCACCGTCTTCGTCTCGGGCTGCAACTTCCGCTGTCCCTTCTGCTACAACGCGCCCTTGGTCTTCGGGGAAAAGGAAGCTTGCCTCAATCTCCCCGAAGAGGAGTTTTTCGCGTTCTTAAAGAGCAGACAAGGTATTTTGGAGGGTGTGTGCATCACGGGCGGAGAACCGCTTCTCTACGACCTTGACGATTTCATTCGCTGCATCCGCGCGCTTGGTTTTGCCGTCAAGCTCGACACCAACGGCTCTTTCCCCGAAAAACTTGGCGATCTCATCGAAAAAGGGCTTTTGGACTACGTGGCAATGGACGTGAAGAACGCGCTCTCGCGCTATGGCGAGACGGTCGGCCTTCCCGATTTTGATCCCGCAAGAGTCAAACAGTCGATCGACCTCTTGAAAGAGGGAAGCGTCCCCTTTGAATTTCGCACCACCGTCTGCCGCGAACTGCACACAGAAAAGGAGTTTCGCGAGATCGCGGAACTGATTTCGGGTGCGCCGCGGTATTTCCTCCAGAACTACAATCCCGAGGGCGTCCACATCGGCAAAGAATTGACCCCTTATAATAAGGAAGAACTCGAGGCGTTCTTGCCGCTGTTTGCAGGGCGCGTCGGACAGGTCGAATTGCGAGGTATGTAAAA
>JAFQUW010000073.1 GCA_017408325.1 Clostridia bacterium
GACAATGTCACAGCGGGACAGATTGTAGAGCGAGGCGATCTCGTTTTTCAGTGCCAAAAGACCTTGAGCACGGTGCAGTTTGGAAAGTGTGAGATGAATCTCCATCTCGCGCGTTTCCTTGTCGATGCCGTAGGAATAGGAGATGAGTTTGTCGAGAATCTCTTCAAACTCACCTGCGATGACAAGTTTCTTGTAACATTCGGTAAAGGGAACCGTCGGTTGTTTGTATTCCATGAAGACCTCAGCGGTGATGATTGGATGATAGTCAAGGATAACACACGGGCAGTCCCATTTTCGGGACGGAATGGAAAATCAGCAAAAGGTGCGGATTTTATCTAAAAGACAGTCGACGACCCGGTCTTGAGGGATCTTCTTTGTAATTTCGCCTTTTTCAAACAGAAGAGCCTCTCCGACGCCTCCGGCAATGCCGAAATCCGCCTCTTTGGCTTCTCCCGGGCCGTTGACGGCGCAGCCCATCACGGCAACTTTCAGGCGGCGCGACGGAGCAAGTGCTTCCTGCTTGATGCGCGTTTCCAGTTCAGTGGCAATGCCGACGAGATCGATCTTCGTGCGGCCGCAGGTGGGGCAGGAGACGATCTCGACTCCGCCCTGCGACAGTCCGCAGGCATCCAGGATCTCTCGCGCCGCAGCGATCTCTTCGACGGGATCTGCGGTCAAGGAGACGCGAATGGTATCGCCGATGCCGTCCAGCAAGAGTGAACCGATGCCGACGGCACTCTTGATCGTGCCCATGTGTTTGGTGCCTGCTTCGGTGACGCCGAGATGCAGAGGGTAGTCACAGGAGGCGGCAATGAGTCGGTTGGCGGCGACCGCCATTTTTACGTCGGAGGATTTGACCGAGAGCACAAGGTCGCTGATCCCGCATTCTTCGAGGCTCTTTGCGGCATTGAGTGCGCTCTCACAGAGTGCCTCGGGGCAAGGGTGGCCGTATTTTTTTAAAAGTTCTTTTTCCAGCGAACCGCCGTTGATGCCGACGCGGATGGGCGTGTTCGTGTCGAGTGCCTTTTTGGCAACGGCCTCAAGTTTCTCGCGCCCGCCGAGGTTTCCGGGGTTGATGCGGATCTTGTCCGCACCGCGATCCATGGCCAGCAGTGCCATTTTGTAGTCGAAGTGAATGTCTGCAACCAGCGGCAGATCAACGGCCTCGCGCACGCGACCGAGGACGTTTGCGGCGTTTTCGCTCGGTACGGTGAGCCGCACCAGATCGCAGCCCGCATCTTTGAGTGCGCGCACCTGACGAAGGGTCGCCTCAAAATCCTCGGGATCGGTGTTGGTCATCGACTGGATGACGATGGGGGACGTGCCGCCGAGTGCGAGGGAGGCGATGCGGATGGTTTTGGAGTGTCGTCGGGTCATGTTTGTCAGCCTCCGATGAGACGGGTGATGTCCATAACGGCGATGAATGCGGTGAGCGCAAGAAGCAGGATCATACCGATTGCATGGATCGCCGTTTCGTATTTGGGGTTGATCGGTTTTCTGCGGATCATCTCCAAAATGACGAAGAGAAGGCGTCCGCCGTCGAGGGCGGGAAGCGGGAGAAGATTGCACAGACCGAGGTTGATGCTGATGAGCACGAAAAGTTGCAGAAGCGGGCCAAAACCGTAAGAAGCCACTTCGCCGATCGTTCCGGCGACGCCGATGGGACCGGAGATGCCCGCGGTTCCGAATCGGCCCGCGATCATCTGTACGAGCGAACGGTAGACGATCTTGCCGGCCGAGACACATTCTTCAAAGGCACGGCCGAGCGTCCCGAACAGCCCGGGAAGCGGCTTGTGCTGCAGGCCGAAGTCGATCGAGCCCATGACCACACCGTCTTCGCTTGTGACGGGAAAAACGATGTTTTCCAGTTTGACTTTCGTTTCGTTGCCGTTTTCGTCGGTACGAAGAATGTCAATGGTACAGGGGGAATCGGCGGCAAGCGCGATCTCCCAGGAAATGTCGCTGTACACGCGCACGGCGCGGCCGTTGACGTGTGTGATGACGTCGCCCGTCATCAGGCCGCCTCGCGAACTGGCTGTAGTATAATGAGTGACAGTGGTTTCGTTTCCGCTTTCGCCGCTGACGAGAAAGTCCGCCATGCGGTAAAACTCACCGTCTTTTCGGTATTGCGGAAGACCGATCGCGGGAAGAGTGACGGATTTTCCGTCGCGCTCGACGGTGAAGACTGCAAGATCGTTTTTAAGTGCGTCGATCGCCGCGTTCAGTTCGGCTTCGGTGGTGACTTCGGTGTCGCCGACGGCCGTGATCACGTCACCGATCTCAAGCCCGCCCGCATAGGAGGGAATGTAAAAGCCTTGTACGGTGTTGGAGGTGTAACCCGACTGGATGCAAAGCACAACACACATCGCCAGAAACGCGGTGAGAAGATTCATAAACGCGCCCGCGACGAGGATGATGAATCGCTGGTAACGCGGACGGTTGCAGAATGCCGCCTCATTTCCTTTGACGCTTTCGTCTTCGTCTTCGCCCAACATCGAGCAGAAACCGCCGATGGGGAGCAGACGAACGGAATAGACCGTACCGCTTTTTTTGGAAGTGCGGGAAACAATTTTCGGGCCCATACCGAGCGCGAATTCCAATACGCGCACGTGACACAGACGCGCGGCAATGAAGTGGCCGAATTCATGCAAAAAGATCATCACGCCAAAAAAGACGACGACAAGAAGGATGGTCAAAAGGGTGGAAATGGTACTCACCTACCGTTAATTGCAAATTTCCTGCTTGATGTGTTGATCGAGGCGCAGGACGTCCTCGGGAGAGGAGACGGCCTCGTGCTTGTAGCGGTCGTAGAACGAGGCGACCGTGGTGAAAATTTCGGGAAAACGGATCTTTCGGTTCAAAAAGAGGGAAATGGCGGCTTCATCTGCTGCATTGAGTGCGCAGGGCGCACCGCCGCCGCGGCGGATGGCGTCGCGGGCGAGATCCACCATCGGAAAGTCTCCGTCACGCGCGACGGAGAAGTTCAGGTCGAGGTGCTCAAAGGAAAGAGGCTGATTGAGCCCGTCGCAACGTTCGGGATAGGTCAGCGCGAATTTGATGCAGGTGCGCATGTCGGGCGCGCCGAGTTGAGCAATGATCGAACCGTCGCAGAACTCGGCCATCGAGTGGATGACGCTTTGCGGATGGATGAGAACGGTGATGTCGGATTCGTCGACGTCGAACAGACGCACGGCTTCAATGAGTTCCAGGCCCTTGTTCATTAACGTTGCCGAGTCGACGGAGACCTTCTTTCCCATTTTCCAAACGGGGTGATTTGCCGCTTCCTCTGGTGTCACGTCCCACAGTTCATCGACGCTTCTGCGTTTGAAGGGGCCGCCTGAGGCAGTCAGGAGCAAACGGGACAGATAGGTCTTGGAGTTCGACTTCCCCTGCATGCACTGGAACATCGCGGAGTGTTCACTGTCGATGGGAAGAACGGTGCAGCCGTGCTTTTTTGCAACTTCACGGATGAAGTGTCCCGCTGCGACGATGGACTCTTTGTTTGCCGTGGCAAGCGTGATCCCGCGGCGAGCCGCCGCAAGAGAGGGGGCGAGCCCGACGATGCCGCCCATCGCGTTGACGACGAGGTCGGCGTCAACTTCTTCGACGAGACGACTCGGGGCGTCTTCTCCGCCGAGAATCGTCAGGGAAAGATCAGAAAGCCGCGCCTTCATTTCGTGCGCGGCTTTGGGGTCGGATAGGGCAACGATGCGGGGAGAAAACTCACGCACCTGCGCTTCAAAAAGGTCAGTGGCACGGTTGGCACAGAGTCCCGTCACGGGAAGGGAGAGGGCACGGCAGATCTCGAGGGTCTGAGTGCCGATGGAGCCGGTCGAGCCGAGCAGACAGATTTTTTTCATCATGCGATCGCGGTAAAGAAGGGCAGAAGTTCGGGACGGCTGGTGGCGAGAAGCATCAGGACACAGAC
>JAFQUW010000074.1 GCA_017408325.1 Clostridia bacterium
CCCTTTTGTGCTATAATGCAGAAAATTCGACCAAAGGACTTTTTCTTATGAATTTTTCATCCGAATTACTTCAAGCTGCATCCCGTGCCGAAGCGCGCGTGCGCGAGCGTTTTGAGGAAATTGACGCGCGCTCTTTTCGTTTGACCGAACGCGTGTTGCGCGCATTTTCCGAGCACAAGGTCGACGCCGCCTGCTTTGATTCCGTCTCCGGTTACGGATACGACGATCGCGGCCGAGAGATACTGGATCGCGTATTTGCCGATGTATTCGAGTGTGAAGCTGCACTGGTTCGGCACAACTTCGTTTCCGGCACGCACGCACTGACCGTGGGCCTCTTCGGGCTCCTTCGTCCCGGCGACACTCTCCTGTGCGTCACGGGCGAACCCTATGATACTTTGGACGACGTGATCGGTGCAAAATCGCACACCCCCGGTTCTCTCTACGACTTCGGTGTAAACTTTGAAGTCGTCGAACTAAAAGACGGAAAACCCGACCGAGAAGCCATCCTCTCCGCCCTTACCCCCAAGGTAAAAGTCGTCTACTTTCAGCGCAGTCGCGGTTACGCAGATCGCCCGACTTTGACAGAAGCGGATTTCGCGCATCTGTTCCCTTTATTGCGCGAAAAGACCGATGCGTTTCTCGTTGTCGACAACTGCTACGGCGAATTCGTCAGCGACCATGAGCCGACCTACTACGGTGCGGATCTCGTAATCGGATCCCTAATCAAAAATGCCGGCGGCGGCATGTGCGAAACGGGCGGCTATCTCGCCGGAAGTCAGCGTGCCGTTGACCTATGCGCAGACCGTTTGACCGCGCCCGGACTGGGCGGACACGTCGGCGCAACGCTCGGCCAAAACAAGAACCTGTTCAAAGGCCTGTTTTACGCTCCTCACACGACCGCGCAAGCACTGAAATCCGCGCTGTTTGCTGCCGCGCTTTTTGAAGAGATCGGCTATGAAGTCTCCCCCACCCCCGACGAAGAACGGTTTGACATCATTCAATCCGTCTTTTTGCGGGATGCCGAAAAAGTGATCGCGTTCTGTGGCGGACTTCAGGAAATGAGCCCCGTCGACAGTTACGTCACACCGCTTCCCGCACCGATGCCGGGTTACGCACACGAAGTCATTATGGCAGCAGGAACATTTACGCAGGGAGCATCCATCGAACTTTCCGCCGACGCTCCAATGCGCGAACCTTATACGGTCTATCTGCAAGGCGGTCTTACCTACGAGAGTGCAAAACTCGCGCTTCTCTCCGCTGCTGCCCGTTTACCGGTTGTGAAACAATAAACTTTCAAAGCAAAAAGCGCCCGCAAACGCGGACGCTTTTCGTTTTTCTTAACAGCAACGTGATCCGGGGAACTCGTCCAAATACGCATAACGGCGCACAACCCAGATGTCGCGCGCACAGTCAAAGCAGGGGCGTTCCAACTCAAAGGCCATGTGCGTTCCGTCGTCGAAGCTCGCAAAAACGCGAGCACGGTTATGAGAGTACTCAACGTGTTCGGCGTAAAAGTCACGGCCGCGGTAGGCGTCTCGAATGAAGCTTCGATTCAAATAGGAAGCGGCCGTCAGCGTCGGATCCAGACGGTATGACTTGCTCCCTGAGTCGGTGAGCGTGCGCACGCGTTGCAATTCCTCAAGGCACTCGGGCGCCTTGTCCTCGAGCCAGCAAATGTTCCCGTAGCACCACGAAGAGCCGCCCTTGTTGGCGCGCGCATAGATCCCCGCACCGATCAAAGCGGCGATTGGTAACCAAAGCATCTTTTTTCCTCCTTTTCTTTCCAGGGGTTTTATCCCCCACTTCAGCCTATGAAAATGCTTCTGATGCGGTTCGCTTTTTCTCACTGTTTCGCGACGCTCTTTTTTGTAAAAAACGCATCTTTTTTCTTGCATTTTCCTATATAAAATGCTATACTGTAATAGATTATGGGAAGATAGGCTTTTCTTCCCGAAGAAAGGAATCCCAGATGAACTCCGCCAAAAAAGTTTTCGCCCTGTTTCTCACCATTATTACACTCTTCACCTTGCTTTGCTCCTGCGCTTCGGAACCGACCGCATTTCCGGATGCCGACGAAGATCCCAAGGTCGATACGCCCGACAAACCGAAGGGAGATGCCAAAAGTCCCCTGACCGGTCTTGATTGCAAACACGACGAGTCAGTCGCACGTCCCGTGGCTTTTATGATTGACAACGAGGTCAACTACTTTTCCGGAAACTATTCCAACCTCGGCATCTGTGAAGCGGATATCATCTTTGAAACCAACATTGAATCCAACGGCAGCGGTACCCGTATGATGGCCGTCTTCTCGCAATCGGCTCTATCCGACGAGGATCTTGTCATCGGCGGTGTGCGCAGTGCGCGTCCGTACTTTTTGCAACTGGCAAAAATGATCGATGCATTTTACGTCCACGAAGGCTCTTCTTCCACCGACGATGCGCTTCCTTCTTCCGTGGTCGATCCCTCGTACTACGCACGTCCGATGCTTTACAACGGCTACGTCGACAGTTACGAACTGAATTTCGACGGCAAGATCTCGTATCGCCCCGACGAGGATGTGTACAACAAACTCAGCGTCGTCAGTTCCGCTGTCGTTGTGAACGCCGCAAATGCCCTCTCGCATTTAAAAAAGACCTACTCCCGTCACGAGTACGAGAGCGAAACGCCCACCGATCTGTTCCGATTCGGCACGCCCAAACTTGACAATGCCGCTGACGCTCACTCGGTGCGCATTCGTTTCTCCGATGCAAACGCTTTCTACACCCAGTCTCAGTTCACTTACGACAAAGACCTCGGCGTTTACGTGCGCAGTCAGTATCTCTATCAGAGTTCTCTCGGTTTTTACAACAACCCCAATCCAAACGCCATCACCTCCACGGATATCAACAGCGGAAAAACTCTTCAGTTTGAGAACGTTTTCGTTCTTTCCACCAATCAATACGCCATTGACCAGGACTACGGTTATTCACCCTATCACACGAAAATCGATCTGATCGGTTTTGAAGGCGAAGGTTATTACTTCACGGAAGGAAAGTGTGTACCGATCACTTGGAAATGCGATTCCGATACCGCCCCGATCCGCTACTACACCGCAGACGGAAAAGAGTTAACGGTCAACTGTGGCAAAACGTTTATCAACCTTGTCCACCAAGACGCGTTTTCCGACCTTGTGATCGAAGCCAACGCCGCCTGACGAAACGTGAACAAGACCTATGAAACGCACCCTTTTATTTCTGCTCACCTTTTTGACACTGCTCTTTTCCCTGTCTTCCTGTGCGCCCGAACCAACCGTGTTTCCTGAAGAATCCCCGAAGCAAGAAGAACAGTCCGAAGAAAAGAAACCGCAAAAAGAAGACAATCAATTCACCAAGACCTCCGCGCTCACCGGACTCCCCTGTTCGGACGAAGACGCCGATCTGCGCCCAGTGGCATTCGCCGTCAACAACGAGATCGAGTTTTTGCCGGAAGGCGGACTGAAAACCGTGGGACTCTCCAACGCGGACGTCATCTTTGAGACGAACATGGAAGCAAACGGAAGCGGAACACGTCTTCTTCCGCTGTTCAGCCAGAGTGCGCTCAAAGAAACGGAGCGCGTCGGCTCCATTCGCAGCGCGAGACCGTATTTCATTCACCTTGCACTGATGGCAGACGCCTATTACTGCCACGACGGCGCCTCTTCCTCCGATGATTGCTACGGCTACGGGGGCGTCAAACTTCCTGACAGTGAATACGCCCGATGGATGCTCTACAACAGCGGAATCGACCGCATCGGTCTCGGCACCGGTGCTTACGGTTCCCTCGACGGCGAACTGATGGACAAGATCGGAACTTCCAGCGTCTACAACACGCTCTGTGCCCACGGACCCGAGATCCTTGAAGAATTCAAAACTCTCTATCCGGAAAACACCTACGACGACACCAAGGCGCGAACCCTCTTTAGTTTCGGCAAGAACACTCTGAAGAACGGTCACGAGGCCGAAAGCGTCAAGGTGATCTTCTCCTACTGGAACCCAGGGTACACTGCCTGTGACTTTGTCTATGAAAAAGAATCGAAAACGTATGAAAAAGGTCAATACGTCTACCGTTCAATGGACACGCGCAGTATCGTCACCGACGTCAACAACGGCAAAACGCTCACCTTCACCAATGTGTTCGTTCTGTTTACCAACCAATACGCCTACGACTACGACGTTCATTACGGAAAGCCCTACCACATCAAGATCGACCTGCTCGGTTTTGAGGGAGAAGGTTACTACTTCTCCCAAGGAAAATACATCCCGATCGTCTGGAAATGCAGCGAAGACACCAACACCCCCATTCGCTACTACACCACAGACGGAAAAGAACTCAAGGTCAACCCCGGTAAATCATACGTCAATCTCGTCCAGCAGGACGTCAAAGATCAGATTGAAATCAAGTAAGGAATCACTATGCTGACACCCAAAGAACAAATCATTTCTCTCATTCTGCCGCACCTGTCAAGCGACGGCATCACGCGCGAGGAGCTTGCCACGCTCATTGACTACCCCAAGAGCGCGGATCTTGGTGATTACACGCTTGCCTGCTTCGTGCTTGCCAAAAAGCTCAGAAAGGCTCCGCCGATCATTGCAAAGGAGCTTCTCGAAGTCATTGAAGCCGCCGGAAGCGAGTTATTCACCTCCGTGGAAGCCGTCGGCGGTTACCTGAACTTCCGTCTCTCCGATGCCTCAAAGACCGCGGCGCTCGCCTCCTTTGCACTCGCGGGCGATGACTACGGAAAGAGTGATGAGGGCGCAGGAAAGACCATTGTTCTGGACTTCTCCTCCCCCAACATTGCCAAGCCCTTCCACATCGGACACCTCGGCACGACGGCGATCGGAAACTCGCTTCGCCGCATGCACGAGTTCTGCGGTTACAAGACCGTCTCCATCAACCACCTCGGTGACTGGGGCACGCAATTCGGTCGACTCATCGTCGCCTATCGCCGTTGGGGCAGTGAAAGAGAAATTGAGGAAGGCGGCGTGGATGCGCTTGGCGAGATCTACCGCCGTTTCTACGCGGAAGCCGAAGAGGATCCCACGCTCAACGACGAGGCGCGTGCCGCGTTTGCCGCGATGGAAGCGGGAGATCCCGAAGCACTCCGTCTGTGGCAGTGGTTCAAAGACATCTCTCTTGCCGAATTCCAGAAAACCTACAAACTTTTGAACATTGACTTTGACTCCTGGAACGGTGAGGCGTTCTACAACGACAAGATGGACGCAGTCATTGCCGAACTGGAA
>JAFQUW010000075.1 GCA_017408325.1 Clostridia bacterium
AAGGGAGTCAGAACGCTCGTGATCGCGGCGGGGATGACGTAAAACGGCAAGTCGCGGCAGCCGTATTCATAAACGGCGAGTTTGTCCGGGGAGAGGGTCGCGCCGATGAAGAGTTTGTCGATCTCGCCGTTTAGAGTCGACACCGAGGAGGCAAGGCCGATCGGCAGCGAAAAAGCGAGGATGCGGCCGAGCATCTTAAAGTCAAAGCGAATGCGCAGAGCACCGGAGTATTTTCGCGCAAAGAGGTAGGCGGCGAGCGCATAGAGTCCCTCACAAATGACGTAAAGAAGGACGTAGAGACGGAACGCGTCCCCCCAGCCCCAGGAGGCAAAGAGTTCCGCTAATACAATGATGGTGAGCAGCGCGACGGAGTTTGAGATGCGAAAGACCGTCAGCGCGCGGGTGTGTCGGTAGGCGATCAGCAGGTGATCGACGCAGCCTGCGGTGATGTAGATCCAGGGACAGACGAAAAGGAAATATGCATACGTGGAAAGGTTGGGATTGTTGAAAAACTGCGTGAGCCACGGCAGGGCGAGAACGAGCGTGACGCCGATGATGACGGAGAGGGCAGTCGAGAAGGTGTAATAAACGGAGAGAAAGTGCTGTTTTTGTTCACGGGTCTTCGCACGCGCCAAAAAGTAGTTGATGGAATTGGGCAGCCCCATCATCAAAAAGACGGAAAGGGTGCGGATCGACATCAAAAGCGTCGTATAGGTGCCGTAGTCCGCCTGAGAGCGCAGTCGCGCCATCATCATCGACGAGACGGTGCCGATGAGAAGCGTGATAAACTTTGCGCCCGTCAGTTGGAGCGCACCGCCGCCGAGCGAACCGGAAGAGCCCTTCAGCCGTCGGCGCAAAAACGAGAACATAGGAGTCTGTCCTTTCTGGTTTTGGAAAATCGGTACGTCTTACTTTGCGGCAGGCTCGGGGGAGACGAGCGTCGTCACGCCGCGGTCGTAATAGAAGAGAACCGCGCCGTCGGCACCCTCCGCATAGCAGAGTTCGAGTTCTTTTTTCAGTTCTTCTTCCGTCTTGTTGATCTGCTCGACGTCGGAGCGGTAAGTGAGAAGCGCGGGACGCAGATCCAGTCTCGGGTGCTTCTGGCGGTAGAGGCGCATGCACTCCGCGATCCACTCTTCGTCCTCGCCGTAATTGCCCGCATAGAGCATCGGCACAAAGAAGTCGAAATACTGCGAGAGATCTTCGAGATCCTGTCCGTATTTGGCGATCAGCACGCCGTACTGCGGCATCGTCGCGCCCGAGAAAACGAGGTCGGGATTGACCGCCTTTGCCGCGAGGACCATCTGGCGGACAAATTCCGTGATGGCACCTTCGCCGCCGTCGCCCGAGGTGGAGCGGAAACGGTCGGCGCGGACTTCCTCGCCGTCGTAGCGGATGTAGTCGAAGTGCAGTCCGTAAAGTCCCTCCAAAGAAGCGGCCTCGCGCACTTTTTCCGCCTCGGCATCAAAGTATTCCTGGTTGTAGTTGTTGCCGACGATCGGGACGACGAACTCGCCTGCGTCGTACAGAGTGATCAGCCAGAGATGCACGCGGATGTCCTCTTTTTTGGCGGCGGCGATGAACTCTTCAATGTTCTTGTGACTGGCACTCGTCAACACTTCCTGATGCAAAAAGAGATTCCCGACGCCCGCTGCGCCGAGTTCGGCAAGATCAATGGACGAAAGATCTCTTCCGCGCACGTAGACGCCGCTTCGGTTCTCGCGCGGGATCGCAGTCAAGGTCACGGGGAAGGAGGCTTTGCGGTAATGCTTCGACCCCTCGTAACCGAAGACGACCTCGTGGGAGCCTTCCGAAAGCTTCGGCGAAAAGACGGCCGCGCCGTTTTCGTCGGTGGTGGCCTTGATCGGTTCGTCAAGCCCTTCGGCAAAAAGAGAGATCTCCGCCTCGGCCACGGGCAGTTGATAACTGTCCTTCAAAACGACTTCAAAAAGCAGTTCGGGCAGTTCGCTCTCAGCAATGGTCGCCTCCAGAGAGACGGGGCGTTTGAGCGTTTCAGGGTCGACCGGATCGACGTCGATCTCCTCTTTTTTCTTGCAGGCGCAAAGGGGCAGCAGGCACAGACAGAGAAAAACAACCGTCAGACGCAGGGCGTGTTTCATGAAAAGATCCTCACTTGTGATATTTCATGGAGTGTAAAATGGTGTAGGCGCGGTAAAGAGATTCGGAAAAGAAAAGGCGGCACAGTTCGTGCGGCATCGTCATCTTGGACAGCGAGAGCCGCACGTCGCAAGCGGCCTTCACGCGGCTGTCAAGCCCGTAGGACGAACCGATGAGGAAGACGAAATGCGATCCCTCCTGCATCTTTTCGCCGATGAGGGCGGCGAACTGTTCGCTTGAGTATTCCTTTCCCTCGACGCACAGCGCGATCTTCGTCGCGCGGGGCAGAGCGGAGAGGGCGGCAAGGATCTCGTCCGCCTCACGCGAGAGGGCGGCGGCGATCTCTTTTTCGCTCGGGTTGTCCGACAGACGCACGGGGCGCAACACGCGGTGTTCGACGCGCCACTTGCCCGTCAGCCGACGTTCAAAGTCCTCGCACAGCGCACGCACGCGATCGTCTTTCGTCTCGCCGAGACGCAGCAGTGTCACCGTCACGCGGTAAGCACCTCGCGCAGCACGCCGTGGACGACGAAACGGTACGCCTCTTCCTGCGTGGTCGACACGCAGGTCGAAAGGGTGATGATCTTGTCGTCGCGCGACAGGGAGACGTCGGAATTGGGGAAGAAAGACTGCTTTTTCGTCCAGTCGAGGAACTCTCTCCACTCGGCGTCGGTAAACTCCGTGTAGAAGAAGCGATCCATCTCGTGCGGCTGATGCACGGAATAGACGTCGTAGACGTAGATGCCCTCGGTCGTCATCAGACGGATCTCGGCGGACTCAAAATAGTTCTGGTTGTTTAGGTTATGAAGGGAGTGGAACATCGTCCCGTCCTTCATGTTGTGCCCGTAGATGACCGTGTTTCGGTTCTCGGAAAGGGATTTGCAGTTGGAGTCGACGAAGATCGAACCGCTGTTCAAATAACTGCGGTAGAAACTGCGGCGCAGATAGTAGTCGTTGTCCTCCCCCTGCACGACGGGATAGTCGACGTCCGTGCCGGAGACCTTCAGCCAGCCGTAGGTGTCTTCGTTCAGACTCTTCAGTTTCGCCAGGCGCGCAAGAATGACCTGATAGTTCTCCTCGTCGCCCATGCCCGAGACGGAATTGTTCGCCGCCGCGTCCGCCGCAGAGGTCTGCATCGAGGAGAGGAGGTCGGGCGTGGAGGGGGCGAGAGAGGGCTCGGCGAGGTAATCGCCGGAGTTTCCTTCGGAATAGAAGATCTCTTTTAACTCATCGTACTGTTTTTTTGCTTCGGCGTATTCGAGGAGATTGCCCGCGAACTTGTATCCGGAAAACAGGAAAACCAAAAGGCAGAGGCCGAGCACGATCCACTGCGTCACGGTAAATCCGCGGGAGGTCTTCTTGCGCTTGGGACGCACGGAAAAATCCTCCTCGGTCAGTCGGTCGAGGGATTCGGTCAGCACGGTGGCGGCCTTCTGAGTTTTTTTGCGTGCGAGACGAACACCGTCTTTGGCACGGCGTTGCGCGATCTTCGACTCGTCGGAGATCGGGGACGCTTGATCTTTTTCAAACTCAGCCACGGTATTCGCTCCTTTCGCTCGGATGTTCGGGCAGGATCAGTGTGCAAACGGATGTGAGCAGTAGGCGCAGCACTCGCCGAAAGCACCGGCCTCCGCATCGGGGTAAAGTCCCGGTTCAAAGGCGGTGACGCATCTCGGGTTGGTACAGCGACGCTTCTCAAAGGAATAAGGCACGCGCTTTTGCTCGTAGGGACGCTCCATGAGGCGCAGCATCAGTGCCATTCGGATGCTCACGCCGCCCTTCGCCTGTGCAAAGTAGAGCGCACGGGGGTCGTCGTCGACTTCGGGCGCGATCTCGTCCACCTTCGGCAAGGGATGCAACACGAGCATCTCGCGACGGGCGCGTGCCATCTTGTCGGCGGTCAGGCGCAGTCCGTCGGAATCGACCGCCTCGCTTCCGCGCTCACGCTGGGTACGGGTCATATAGAGCACGTCGAGCTTCTCAATGCAGTCGTTTAAGGATTCGCACTCGCAGACGCGCGCACCGGCGAGAACGAGTTGCTGTTTCAGATGTTTGGGCAGGGCGAGCGACGGCGCGGAGACGAAGTAGAAGGTACAGCCGCGGCGCGCAAGAGGCGCCGACAGCGAGTGCACGGTGCGTCCGTTCAGAAGGTCGCCGCAGAAGCCGACGGTCAGCCCCGTCAGGGTGCCGGCGCGGTGGCGGATGCAAAAGAGGTCGGTCAAGGTCTGCGTCGGGTGCAGATGGCTTCCATCGCCCGCGTTGATGACGGGCACGGAGGAAAAGAGACTCGCCGCGTGCGGGCCGCCTTCCAGCGGCGTGCGAAGCGCGAGGATGTCGCAATACGAGGAGACGATCTTGATGGTGTCCTTCAAGGTCTCGCCCTTGGTGACGGACGAGGAGGAGGGATCGGCAAAGCCGATGACCTGTCCGCCGAGGCGGAGCATCGCCGTCTCAAAGGACAGTCGCGTGCGTGTCGACGGCTCGTAAAAGAGCGTTCCCAAGATCTTCCCCTGCGCCTCGGAGGAGAACGCAAGCGGATCGCGGTGGATCCGACGGGCAAGGTCGTAGAGGTCTTCCCAATCGGCGTCGGTCAAAACGGACTCGTCTAAAAAATCGGTGGGAAGCATAGAGGTCTCCTTTGTCGAAATCAAATGTGCCTAATAATCTAAACTATATCATACCACAAAATTTCAAAAAGAAAAAGGGTTTGCTTGAAAAAAAGGAGGGGATATGTTAAAATATTTTGTAACTTTTTTGGGAGGGATCTATGGATTTTCTTGCGCGTTCCCTGCCGCTTCTCGGAAAAGAAGGGCTTGCAACACTCAAAAAAAGCCGCGTGCTCGTTTTGGGGCTCGGCGGCGTCGGTGCCGCCTGCGCCGAGGCGCTCGTGCGAGGCGGCGTGGGAAGCCTCGTCTTTGCCGACGGCGACGCATATTCCCCGACGAACAAAAACCGCCAGCTTTACGCGACCGACGAAACGCTCGGAAAAAACAAGGCCCTCGTCGCCGCGCACCGTGCCAAAGAGATCAATCCCGAGATCACGGTCGAGGCGCGTGAGGTCTACTTCAAGGCAGGCGAGGACTTTGACCTCGACGGCTTCGACTATATCTGCGACTGCATCGACGACGTGGACGCAAAACTCGACCTCATCTGCCGCGCCTGCGAACAAAAGATCCCGATCATCAGCGCAATGGGCGCCGGCGGAAAGCTGGATCCCACACGCTTTCGCGTCGCAGACATCGCAAAGACCCACACCTGTCCGCTGGCCAAAAAGATGCGCGTCGAACTTCGGCGAAGAGGCATCACACATACGAAGGTCGTCTTCTCCGACGAGATCAGCCGCGCCGTGACGAGCCCCCCTGCCTCCGTCTCCTTCGTGCCGCCCGTGATGGGCTTTTTGATGGCGGCGGAAGTCGTCCGCACCCTCTGTGAAACCACCGAAACCGAGGAAGAATGATGCTCTTTTCCAAGTTCAAAAAAAGCGGCGTCGAGTACGTCGTCGCCGCGCTCGGAACCCCGGGCAAAAAATATGAAAACACCCGACACAACGCGGGCTTTCTCTGCGCCGCCTATCTCTTGAAGGATCTCGGCGCGGACGTTCGCCGCGCGCGCTTTCACGCGCTCACCGCAGAGCTTACCCTCGGCGGTCACCGCGTCCTGCTTCTCTTGCCGCAGACCTATATGAACCGCTCGGGCGAAAGCGTGCGCGAGGCGCTCGCGTTCTACAAATTGCCGCCGGAAAATCTCATCGTGATCTCCGACGACATCCACCTGCCCGTGGGCGGTCTTCGCATCCGCAAGGGCGGCTCGGCAGGCGGTCACAACGGACTGCGCAGCATCAACGATCATATCAAGAGTGAAAACTACGCACGCATCCGCATCGGCGTCGGCGAGCCGCGCGGTCCCGGCGACGAGCAGATCGACTGGGTCATCGGCGACTTCTCCAAAGCGGATCAGAACGTCCTCCCCGCCGTCTTTGACGACGCCTGCCTCGCGCTCTCCCTGCTCGTCGACGGACGCGCAGAGGAGGCAATGAGCCGCTACAACAAACGAAGCCGATAAACCGAAAAAGAGGTTTTATGAAACGCATTCTTTGTCTGTGCCTGACCCTTTTCGTGCTTTTCTGCTCTGCGTCGTGCGCGCCGACGGAAAGCGAAACGCCCGGCGTCACACCGCCACCCCCGACCGCCTCGCCCGAAGAAGAGCCGAAAAACGAGTCGACGCTTGAAAAAGCGGAGAAGGTCGCTCTCGCCACCGTTTTGTTCGTCAAAGACAAAACGCTCTGCGCGATCGACACCGAGACCGAGAAGGTCTACGAGCTTGCCGAGGGTTACGAGAGCAGCTACGCCGGCGGAATCGCCTTCGATTACGCCACCGTCTCCCCCGACGGGAAAACGGTCTATTATTACGGCAATTTCCAAGGCACGCAGCGTGACCTGTTCTCCTGCCGCCTCGGCGAAGAGCCGATCCTGATCGCCAAGCAGGTCAAGGAGTTTCACCTCTCCGAGGACGGGAGCACGCTCTGCTACCGAAACACGCGCGACCAGTTGTTTTTGCAAACGAAAGACGAAACGGTGAAATCCCCCGAGACGTGCGAATATTTTCTCAGGCTTGCCGACGGCGGCGAGCGCTGTCTGTTCGCATACTTTGACAAACAACTCGGGCGCGAGCGCTATTTTTTGCAGTCGATGGACGGCTGCGAGGAGATCGTTCTTGAGGGGCGCGTCGTCGGAGATCGACTGAATGCGGCCTACACCTCGCCGACGCTTTCCGACGCCTATTTTCTGACCTTTGACCCCGTAAACCCGATGAATTACCACAAGGACGGGTACCGTCTCTACCACTACCGCGCAGGCGAAGGGCTCACGGCGGTCAGTCTGCACATGCGCGACGTGCACTTCTTCTCCGACGGCGCATATCTGTACACGGAATACAAAACGGGCGGCGTAAGCTCCCTTTCCACGGTCGTGACCGATCGCCTTTCGGAGTCGGATCGCACCGCGGGTGAAAGCGACGCCAAAAATCGCCGTGATTCTCAGCGTGCCGAGATTCGAGACTACGGCGCGTTTGATCTCTACCATTACACGACCTTCTTCGTGGACGGCGAGACGACCACGCCGCTGGAGGGTCAGTTCATTGCCGCCGCGGCGGACGCGCACGTATTCCTGTGCAAAAAGAAGCCCGAAGAGCTTCCGAAGATCGAGCTTTCCGACTATCCCGACGCGAGCGCGAGCGCGCTTTATTCCGTATGGTCAACCCTCTACACGAAGAGCCACCCCGTCACGCTTTACAAGGACTTGACGAAGGTCGCCGACCTGCCCCTCGGGGTCTTGAACAGTACCTATGACAAGCCGCAGATCTCCGACGACGGCACGAAGGTCGCCTTCCTTGCCGCGAGGCAGAGCGAAACGGACGAATACGATATGTATCTGCTGGACACCAAAAAAGGGACGCAGGCGCGCAATCTGTCGAAGGGGGCGACCCCGAGCGCCTTCTACAGCCTCGTGGAAGGCCATCTGGATTGGAGCCTGTCGTTTGACGGAGAGCACTTTTTGAACTATTTCGACGACTACGAGATCGGAGAAGCCGCGCTCGGCGACCAGACGCCCATCTGCTTTGCGGACGGCGACGAGGTCTTCTTCCGAAAAGGGGGGGCGAAAAATCCGAACGAGTACGGCTATCGCTACACAACCGACCTCTACCTCTTCGACCAAACGACACGGGAAGAAACCCTTCTCTTCAAGGACTGTTTGCAGGAGCTCTGTCCGTCACAGAAAAAGCAGGTCGTGCTTGCCGACTTTGACTTTGAGACGGGTGTCGGAAACCTTTCTCTGCGCGAAGACGGCGAGATCCGCACCCTTGTCGAGGGTGTGTCGCAACTTTTTTATACGCTTTGATATTTAGGAGAAATTATGAAACGCATTCTTTGTCTGTGTCTGCTTTTAGCGGTGCTGTTTTCCGCCGCGTCGTGTGAGCCGATCGGCTTGCCGCGCCCCGCGCCGAACTACTCCGCCTCCGAAGATCTTGCCCAAAACGTCGAGGCGGATTCGATCCGTTACTATTGTTCCCCGACCACGAAGTACAACGTGTTCATCCTGGAGCGCGACGGTAAATTCGGCGTCATTGACGGTTTTGGGAAAGTGCTCGTCGAGCCGACGTGGGACTGCGCGACTCTGACGCACACCGCGAAAGACGAAAGCGAATGGGGCAAGGCCGAAGTGAAAGTGCTCCTCTCCAACCGAACCGAAAACGGCTATCCCCGGATGGAAGGAATGTTCGTGGAAGCCGACGGAACGCTCACCGAAGGAACGTCCGGCGGCTGGGACTACGGCAGAAGCCTCGTCTATTGGGACTCAAACGAAAAAACGCCGCTTCTCTTTTCCTCGGGCGACGGCATCACCGAGTTTCGCTCCACGGACGTGAAAGACTACCGAAGACCGTTTCGCAGTTCGGCTTACTTCTTCGCCGCCGCCGATACCCGGGAAAAAGTGGTCGCCGTGCAGGCGATCTCCGACTATGAATTGGTGGAAGAAAACGGCGGTGTCCATCTGTACGTTACGGAAGAAAAGGACGGAAAGTACGCCCTGCTCTCTCTGGAGACGGGCAAGCTGCTCACCGACTTCGTCTACGAGGACTACGATCGCACGGGCGAGGTCAACGACGTGATCGCCATGAAGAAAAACGGCTCCTGGGGCTACGTCGATTCGGCGGGGCGCGAGATCTCCGAATTCTACTATCTGCCCTGCTACACCGGGGAAAACGGTGAGGACGGCTTCTACCCCAACTGCAACGGCTACATCGCCGTCTGCGAGGGTGAACTGTACGGCCTCATCGAGGAACAAGAAGGTCGCGTTGCGGAGGCGTCGCAGTTTGCGGACATCACCATGCCCACCCCCCACGGACGCTACTGGGCAAAAGACCTCACCGGAAAGTGGTCCGCCCACAAACTCGGATAACGTTCCCCAGCTTCCCTTACCGATCACAAAAAGCACCGCAGTTGCGGTTCTTTTTGGCTTTATCCGCGGTCTTTTTCAAGAGAAAAAAGCCCGGCAGAAGCATCACTCCGTATCCCGCAAAACGCCCCCACGGTATACGGGCGCGTTTTGTGCCGAAGGCTTCCCCTTTGCCCGTCTCGCCTCGGCTTTCTTCTTTGTTTCTTTCTTCTTTCTCCCGAAAGAAGAAAGAAAAGCCCCCCGTCGCTCAAGGCAACGAGGGGTCGTGAATGCAAATGCTTTAGTTTTTCTTGTCGGTCCTGCCAAGGATATAGTCCGTAGTTACTTTATGAAAATCGGCAAGCTTCAAGAGAATTTCCGTTGGGATATCCAACACGCCGCGCTCATAATCGGAATAAACGCGCTGACTGCAGGAAAGTGCGTGTCCCATCTGTGCCTGTGTCAAATCTCGATCTTCGCGCAGATCACGAATTCGTTTGTAAACCATGAAACCACCTATACCATATCATCTGCCAAAAACAACTGTGGTATACAGTATAGCGTAGCGGAAAATCCGCTATTGACTTTTAGTGTAAAATCCGCTAAAGTATAAATGCTCCCCTGTTTCAGGGTCGGCGAACGCCTGACGCGACAAAAGCGTGAAACGGCAAACGCCCGGTGCGGCGAACGCTTAACTCGGCGAACGCGTGAAACGGCAAACGCCCGATGCGGCGAACGCTTAACTCGGCGAACGCGTGAAACGGCAAACGCCCGATGTGGCGAACGCTTAACTCGGCGAACGCGTGAAACGGCAAACGCCCGGTGCGGCGAACGTTTGACTCGACGAAAGCCTAACTTGACGAACCCGCGACAAGAGGGGCAAATTTTTGAGCGTGTTTAGCGGATTTTCCGCTAAACGCAACAACCGATGATACAGAGAAAGGCATGGCTGTTATGAGCACTTTGATTAAAACGATCGAGGCTCTCGCAAACGTTCGAAAAGCACCTGCCGGTATCTGTGATGAGGAGTAAATCATTATGAAAAAGCCCCTTTCTTTTGTTCTTGCTGTCTGTGTTTTTGTCGCGTTTTTTGCCTCAGTCTTTTGTCTGTCGGCTCACGAAGCCGTAAAAAACAACGGGATCTATTATTACATCGTTTCATACGGCAAAGCAACCATTACCGATACAGTGAACGAAGCTCTCGGCGATTATGTTGTTCCGTCTACCATCGGGGGATATCCGGTAATCGCCATAAAGGATAACGTTTTCTACAACGATCTACGACTAACGGCAATTGTCATTTCAAATAATGTAACCACCATCGGAAAGAACGCTTTTTCCGGCTGTGTTCAACTGTCTTCAGCTACAATAGGAGAAGACGTCACGACCATTGGGGAAGGCGCTTTTTACGGTTGTTGCAACTTAACATCGATTGTTCTCCCCGCAAGCGTATCAGACATTGGCAAAAAGGCGTTTAGCAAGTGTGCCGAAAATTTTATCATTTATGGGTATTACAACAGCTTTGCCAGAACCTATGCAGAAGCCAACGGCTATCAATTTGAGGCACTCGACAAACTGATCGGAGACCTTGACCAGAGTGGAGACGTCTCTATCAACGACATAACGCTTTTAGCTAAATATATTTCCGGTTGGGACACGGAAATTGATGCCGCCTGGGCTGACTGCGATGGAGACACAAAAATCTCGCTCAACGATTTAACCTTTTTGACTCGATCTGTCGCCGGCTGGGCTGTCTCTTCCGAATAATCAAATTTCACAAGCTGTCATACAAGCGTATAAACATCGAACAAACATAAGCCGCAAAACGCGCCCACGGTATACGGGCGCGTTTTGTGCCGATGGCCCGCTCTTCCTGTTCCCCGCTCGGCTTTTCTTTTGCTCCTTTCTTTTCTCGAAAAGAAGGGGAAAACCAAAACCGAGCCCGCGGTTTGGGCTCGGTTTTCTGCTGACGTAGTCTATTTCTTTTTCTCGCCTCGGCTTTTCTTTTGCTCCTTTTCTTTTCTCGAAAAGAAAAGGAGAGAAAAACCGCAAACGGAGCCCGTCGTTTGGGCTCCGGTTGTGTGTGACGTTGCCGTTTGCTTTTTTTAGTATAGCTTTTCTTTGCTTCTTTCTTTTCGCGAAAAGAAAGAAGGAAAAAATTGACTCTTACTTTTGTGTGTGTTATAATAACTATGATTTTGGATCGAGGCTTTTTTCAAAGCCCGAGAAACGATGGAGGACGCATGCGCTACGAGATTTCTGACAAACTGTTCGGCGACTCGTTTGCCGTCCCCCGAGTCTGCGAGGACTACCTTGCGGAGGCGGGGGAGGTCGAACTGCGCGTGCTGTTGTTTGCCGCGAGTCGCGCCTCGTTTGAAGACGGAGAACTGGTGGCGGCTCTTTCGGATTTCGAGGAGAGCGAAGTGCGTGAGGCACTCGCCTTCTGGCGCGGCGCGGGGCTTTTTTCCAAGAAGCGCGGCGTGAAAAAGGCGGCGAAACACGAGACGGAGAAACCGACGGAGACCCCCGAGGTAAAGATCGTCTCCTCGCGCCCGAACTATACGTCTTTTGATCTTGCAAACGCGGTGGAACAACAGCCCGATTTCAAGAGCCTCGTCGACTATGCCGAAGGGCGACTTGAGAAGATGCTCAACCGCGCGGATCTCTCGCTTTTGTATTCTTTTGTGGACTATCTCGCCTTGCCCGTCGACGTGGTGATGCTCGGCATCGAGGCCTGCGTCAAGGAGGGCAAGAAGAGCCTGCGCTACATCGAGAAACTGCTCATCGCGCTCGTCGACGACGGGATCACGAGTTACGAGGATGCGGACGCATATTTTGTCCGCCGCGCCGAATACTTGTCCTATGAAGGACGCGTGCGCACGATGTGCGGTTTCGGGAGCCGTGCGCTCACCGCGGCGGAGAAAAAACTCATCACCGCCTGGAAGGACGAACACAAGTATACCGAGGAGGAACTGGTCGCGGCGTATGAAAAGATGATCGCCGCCATCAACAAGCCCTCGATCTCTTATATGAATAAGGTGCTCCACACCCTGCGCAGTGCCCCTGCCGCGGCGACGGAAGACACCCATAAGACCTACGACACCGAGAGCCGCTTTTCCCGCGCCGTCTCTCGCAAGAAGAAAACGAAAACGGAGGAAGCCGAATGACCGAAAAGCACGCCGCCGCGCGCGGTGAGATCGCGCGCCGCTTCGAGGAAAAACGAACTCGTGCGGAGTCTGCCGCCGAAGCACGCCGCGCCGCGCTCAAAGCGAAGGATCCCGCGTTTTCCGCCATTTGCGACGAGAAGGAAAGCTATCTGGAGAAGATCCTGCTCGCCTTCACCCGTGACGCCGAAAGCGCACGGGAGGAGCTTTCGACCCTGCGCGCTTCGCACGCCGAACTGCGTGAGAGGGAAGCGGAGTATCTGAAAAAGCAGGGTCTTTCCGCAGACTACCTCTTGCCGCACTACGAGTGCGAGGTCTGCGGCGACCGCGGTTACGTCGACGGACGAATGTGCGCGTGCATGCGCGGAGAACTCAACCGCTTTCTCGCACGCGAGAGCGGACTGTTTTCGCTGTTTGAAAAACAGACGTTTGAGAGCTTTTCGACGGACGGCCTGTCCGAAAAGATGCGTGAGAACTTTGACTTCTGCCGTGAATACGCCGCAGAGTTCGACCCGAGGACGAGCACGAATCTGCTTTTCGTCGGCGGAACGGGCGTCGGCAAGACCCATCTGTCCAGCGCGATCGGACGCGCCGTACTGGAAAAAGGCTACGGCGTGGTCTACGAGGGGGCGATGACCGCCCTTTCGGCAATGGAGATGGAGCGTTACGCCGAGGAAAAGCCGCAGTCCGCGCGACTGATGGAGGCGGATCTGTTGATCCTCGACGACCTCGGAACCGAGCTTCCGGGCAAGGGGACGGTGAGTTTTCTCTACCTGCTCATCAACGCCAGACTCATTGCAAACCGCCCCACGATCATTTCCACCAACCTTTCCGCGCGTGAACTGGAAACGCGCTACGAATCCCGTCTCTTCTCCCGACTGACGGGTGAATACGAGGTTTTGCTGTTCGACGGCGAGGATCGCCGCGGACGAGAATAAAGACGAGGAAGAACACTATGAACGAGAAATTTTACATCACGACGGCAATCGCCTATACTTCCAAAAAACCGCATATCGGCAATACCTACGAGGCGATCTTCACCGATACCATCGCGCGCTATCAGCGCCTTTTGGGAAAAGACGTCTACTTTTTGACGGGTACCGACGAGCACGGACTGAAGATCCAGCAGGAGGCTGAAAAAGCCGGGATCACCCCCCAGGAGCACGTCGACCGCGTCGCGGGCGAGGTGCGCGCCATCTGGGACCTCATGAACGTGTCCTACGACCAGTTCATCCGCACCACGGATGAAAAGCACGAGAAATGCGTGCAGGATATCTTCCAAAAGCTCTACGATCAGGGCGATATTTATAAGAGCGAGTACAAGGGCAAGTATTGCACCCCCTGCGAAGCCTTCTTTACCGAGGCGCAGATCACCGAGGACGGCAAATGCCCCGACTGCGGAGCGGATCTCACGGACGCCTGCGAGGAGTCCTATTTCTTCCGTATGTCGAAGTATCAGGATCGCCTGATGGCGTACATTGAGGAGCATCCGGACTTCATCACCCCCGAAGCGCGTAAGAAGGAGATGGTCAACAACTTCTTAAAGCCCGGACTCTCCGACCTCTGCGTCTCCCGCTCCACCTTCAAGTGGGGCGTGCCCGTCTCCTTTGATGACAAGCACGTCATCTACGTCTGGATCGACGCGCTCTCCAACTACATCACCGCCCTCGACTATTCGGCAAACGGTGAAAGCGGAGAGCTTTACAAGAAGTATTGGCCTGCCGACGTGCACATCATCGGCAAGGACATCCTCCGCTTCCACACGATCTATTGGCCGATCATTTTGATGGCGCTCGGCGAAGAGCTTCCCAAGCAGGTCTTCGGTCATCCGTGGCTGCTTTCGGGCGTCGATAAGATGTCCAAGTCCCGCGGCAACGTCATCTACGCCGACGAGCTTGCCGGCTACCTCTGCACCGATGCCGTGCGCTACTACCTCGTCAGCGAGATGCCGTACTTAAACGACGGCACCATCACGTATGAACTCGTCGTGCGCAAGTACAATGCAGAGCTTGTCAACAACCTCGGCAACCTCGTCAGCCGCACGATCGCCATGAACAAGAAGTACTTCGACGGCGTCGTCCCCGAGGTGAAGCAGTGGGAAGACTTGGATCTCGAACTGCGCCGCACGGCAGAAGAGACCGTCGCGACCGTCAAAGCCAATATGGACGAATACCGCGCCGCGGAAGCCGTCGACGCGATCTTTGACCTCTTGCACCGTGCAAACAAGTACATTGACGAGACGACTCCGTGGGCGCTTGCCAAGGACGAGAGCCAGCGTGACCGCCTCGCCGCCGTCATCGTCTCGCTTCTCTCGGTGATCCGACTTTCCGGCGTGCTGTTGAAGCCCTTCATTCCGGACGCGTCCGCGCGCATCCTCTCCGCCTTCGGCGGCGGAGGGGAGGACTTCGTCACGGGTCTTGCCTACGACGCCGTGACTGCGGGACAGGAGATCGTCGACTGCGGAATGCTCTTTGCGCGCGTCGACGAGGAGAAGCTTCTTGAGCGCATCGCCATCACCAACGAGCAGAAGAGAGCGTAAATGTTCGATACCCACGCGCACTACGACTCGTCGAAGTTTTCCGAGGATCGGGCTGAGGTCATTCGTTCTCTTCCGCGCCCGACGGAGGACGACCCCGTCGGCGTGCGATACGCACTGACCTGTGGAGACAGTATGGAGAGCTCCCGACGCGCCATCGCGCTGTCCGAGGAGTACGAATACCTCTTTGCCGCAGGCGGCGTGCATCCCCACGAGGCGGACGGCTTTTGTGACGCGGATCTTGAAACGCTCCGGATGTGGTATCTGAAAAAAAAGATCGTCGCCATCGGTGAGATCGGGCTGGACTATCACTACGACTTTTCTCCGCGCGACGTGCAAAAGCGCGTCTTCTCCGCCCAGCTTGCGCTGGCAAGAGAGCTTGGTGCTCCCGTCATCATCCACGACAGAGAGGCACACGCGGACGTGTTTGACGCGATCAAAGAAAGCGGTGTGTCCCGCGGCGTGATGCATTCCTATTCGGGCAGAGCTGAACTTGCGCGCGAGTATATGAAACTCGGCTTTTACATCTCGTTTTCCGGCTCGGTCACCTTCAAGAACGCCGCCGGGATTGTCGAGGCGGCAAAGAGTGTGCCGCCGGAGCGTCTTCTCATCGAGACCGACGCGCCGTACCTTGCCCCCGTGCCGCACCGCGGACGCCGAAACGACTCGCACCTGATGTATGCGACGGCGAAATTTTTGGCAGAACTCAAGGGAGTGCCGGTCGAAAATCTGATCTCGACCACGCGGGAGAATGCAAAATGTCTCTTTTCCGTCTTGTAAACGGGAAAAATTGTGCAGCCCGCCGAAAAATGAAAAAACCCCTTGTCTTTTTCCTGAATTTAGGATAGAATAACAAGCGGTAAAAAATCACAACCCACACAAAAGAAAAAGGAGAATTATCATGGCAGTTAAAGTTGCAATCAACGGATTCGGCCGCATCGGCCGTCTCGCTTTCCGTCAGATGTTCGATGCCGAGGGCTACGAAGTCGTCGCCATCAACGACCTGACCGATCCCAAGATGCTCGCGCACCTTCTCAAGTATGACACCGCTCAGGGTTCCTACCTCGGTTTCATCGGCGAAGGCCGCCACACCGTCGAAGCCACTGACGATTCCATCGTCGTCGACGGCAAGGAAATCAAGATCTACGCGATCAAAGACGCTTCCGAGTGTCCCTGGGGAGAACTCGACGTCGACGTCGTGCTCGAATGCACCGGTTTCTACTGCTCCAAGGAGAAGTCCATGGCGCACATCAACGCCGGCGCGAAGAAGGTCGTCATCTCCGCTCCCGCGGGCAACGATCTCAAGACCATCGTTTACTCCGTCAACGAAGGCACCCTGACCGCCGATGACCAGATCATCTCCGCGGCCTCCTGCACCACCAACTGCCTCGCCCCGATGGCCGACACCCTCAACAAGGCGTTCCCCATCCAGAGCGGTATCATGACCACCGTTCACGCTTACACCGGCGACCAGATGATCCTGGACGGTCCGCACCGCAAGGGTGACCTCCGTCGTGCCCGTGCCGGCGCCCAGAACATCGTTCCCAACTCCACCGGCGCTGCCAAGGCCATCGGCCTCGTCATCCCCGAACTCAACGGCAAGCTCATCGGCGCCGCCCAGCGCGTTCCCGTGTGCACCGGTTCCACCACCATCCTCATCGCCGTCGTCAAGGGCAAGGACGTCACCAAGGAAGCCATCAACGACGCCATGAAGGCCGCCGCTTCCGATTCCTTCGGCTACAACGAAGACCAGATCGTCTCCTCCGACGTCATCGGCATGCGTTACGGCAGCCTCTTCGATGCCACCCAGACCATGGTCGCCAAGATCGACGACGACACCTATCAGGTTCAGGTCGTCTCCTGGTACGACAACGAGAACTCCTACACCTCCCAGATGGTCCGCACCATCAAGTATTTCGCGGAGATGTAATCTCGGCTGAAAAAACAGCATCCAAAAACGCCAAGGGATTTCCCTTGGCGTTTTTTCTCTTGCTGAAATGGGAAAGGTTTGCTATAATAAAAGAAAAAGGGAGGTGGGCTGTGTGAAAAGCGTTGTGCGCGCACTTTTGCTTATGCTCGTGCTGATTTTTGTATCGGTTCCGCTTCACTCGGCGTTTTCTCCCCGGATCAACGAGTTTTTGACGGGACTTTTCGGCGAGGCAGAGCCGCAGAAGGAGCCCGTTTTCCCCGAGGTGCTCACCGAGAGCTTTCTGTTTTCCGAGACGGAGCTTTCTGGCGGCGCACACCTCGTGACGGCAGAGGAGATCGGGGAGTACGTCCCTCTGTTTTCCGCTTACGACAGTAAGGTCTACTACGATACGCTCACGGAAGCGGAGCAGTTGATCTACCGCGCGTTCCAGTACGCGCTCGACCACAGTTTTCAGGAAATTCTGATCAGTGAAGATCTCAAGGCCGCCGCCAAACTGCGTCCTGCGGAGATTCTGGAATTGCTTTCGCTCGATAGCGCACATTTGGAGCAAAATCACTTTGAGACGGGTCAGGGGATGGAACGTTTTCTCGTCACGGGTGCGCGCTATTACGGCGGAGAGGAAGAGACCCCGATGATTGAGGGCTATCGCATCACCGTGTTCAGCTTTGCCAAGGAACGGGAGGAGAAGCGACTGGAGGCACTTGAGGTTGCCAAGAAGATCGACTTCGGTTTTTCCGCGGACGCCACGCAGGCGGAAATGGCGCGCGCCATCTTCCGCTGGCTTGGTGAGAACGTCACCTATGACGAGAAATCCACCGACGATTTTCTCTACGGCGCACTCGTGGACGGGAAGACCATCTGCGACGGATACGCAAACGCGTTCCAGCTTCTCTGCGGCATCCACGGCATCGAGTGCTGTGAAAAGGTGACGGATTTCACCAAGCTCGACTACGGCGAGGGCAGGATGGGTCACACCTGGAATATGGCAAACCTTGACGGCGTGTGGTACAACGTCGACCCGACCGCCTCGGAAAACGCAGTCGGGGAGACCGTCTGGCAGATGGGCTACTCGGACGAGATGGATCCGAATTATACCGCGTACGCGTCCCGTTTGCCGACTGCCACGGGAGACGCTTTCGTCTACGTCGGTCACTTCGAGACCTTGCTCGACGAGCAACTGGTCGAACGGATTTCCGACGCGTTGTCGCTTTACGGGCAGGTGACTGCGACCTTCGGCAAGGGTGAGACGCTGAAGATGGACGAGGACGGTCCGCTTGCGGCGTTTGATGCGATCGCCGACCGCATGAAAGAAGCCTACCAGACCTATAGCTGCCGCGGAACACGACGGGACGTCATTTGTTTTGAACTAGCGTAGAACACGCCTTTTGCGGCACGCAGAAGACAAAAGAAGAACAGAAGCACACAGCGCGCGTGCTTCTGTTTTTTGTCGGTTTTTGGGGCTCATTAAAAAATTATAGGTATCTGGATAATTTGTTTAAATTACATCCCAATGATAAGCTTTATTTTGCGATACATCATATAAATATAGGCAATCACGTTTAATTGAATTTCGCTTTTTGAAAAAAGAAGTCTTTACGAATCAGCTTGGTGATAAGATAAATAACTCGAGTTGGCAGGTAAAAGTAAAAAAAGCAAAAAGCAGACCAAAGCCAATTTGCCTCGCCGCGTTGAAAAAACTCAGAAACAGTAAAGGTGATCGCAACCAAAACAATGCAGGAAACAATAATGTGAAAAACGGTTTTGTATAGAATGCGGGGCATCTCTTTTGAGAACAGATATTTCATGCACACAAACAAGTCGGCTTCCATTAAAAGCATCGGTAAAAATCCAATCACTAACAAAATAAAAAGAAAAAATCCACCAATATGTCGATCTTTAATATTTGTTTTGAAATAAGAACGCGAAAAGTCGTATGAAGCAAAAACGGTTGTTAAAAGTAAGGCCGCAATCAGAAGTAAAATAAACCCTAGTTTTTTCATAAAATTCTTTACGCTCCGATTTCATATTACGGCAAAGAAAAACGGTTTTCTTTGCAAATCCTTTTGCTTTATCTCTCAAAACGCTGTCGGCTATAGTGATTACTTCTAAATTTATTATACATAAAAACCGAAGGTCTTTCAAGTGACATTCCGACTTTGTCGGAATGATAGTGTCGCCTTACGGCAGCCGTAAGGCGAATAAAACAGGCGTTGTATCCGCAAGGATACAACGCCTGTTTATCCGTCATTCCGTTTCGGCAACGATGAAAGGCTTGTACTCGCTTTCGAGGAAGTACTTTTCGGCGGCGGAGCCGGGGGCGACGTGGATCTTTTGGATCGTGGTGGTGTTTGCGAACTGTTCGTCTCCGATGCTCTTGACGCTCTTGGGATAGTTGACGTCGGTGAGGTTGTCGCAGAAGGAGAAGGCGCGTGCGCCGACCTCCGTCACACCGTCGCCGAGGCGCACACCCGTCAGCATCGAACAGCCGGAGAAGGCCGCTTCACCGATGCGCGTGACGGAAGCGGGGATGGAGATGCTGGCGATGTTGGAGCAGCCCGCGAGTGCCCAGTCACCGATCTCGGTGACACCGTTCGGGACGTAGAGGGAGGTGATCGTCTCGCACAGCGAGAGAGAGGCGATCTTTTTCACGTCGGAGGGGAGAGTCAGAGAGCCGCCCTCGCCCTTGTAGGCGATGAGGATACCGTTTCCGACGATGACAAACTCGTCTGTTGCGTCCAGAAGGAACTTCGTCTCGTCAAAGGCATAGGCACCGATGATCTCCACGCCGTCGGAAAGGTCGACCTTTTGAAGCGACTTACAGTTTGCAAAGGCATAGGAGTCGATCTCGTGCAGGGAATCGGGCAGGCTGATCTCTTCGAGATGTCCGCAGCCGTAGAAGCAGGCTTCGCCGATGCGGCGCAACGTGTCGGGGAGCTTGACGCTCTCGAGAAGCGTGCAGGAGGAAAAGGCGTTGTCGCCGATCTCCATGACGGGCTTGTCCTCGATCTTGTCGGGAACTTCGGCGTCCGTGACGGTGCTGTCCGCGCTCGTAATCGCGGCGTAGTCCTCGTAGAGATCGTAGGAAAAGCCGCCGTGCTTTCCCGAGGAGACGAATTTGCTTTCGGGAAGGGGGACGGTCTTGGGGGCGGAAGATTCCACCTTATCCTCGGTGGAAGGCTTGTCGTCTTCCAGGGGGGTCATTGTGGTCGCGGGGGGCGCGAGGACGATCCACAGCACGATGCCGACCGCAACGAGAAGGACGGCAGCAAGAATGAGGGACAGACGTACTTTTTTGGAAATCTTACGTTTGACTTTTGCCATGGGAGTTCTCCTTATGCTTCTTCGGTGAGGGGGATTTTTTCGAGGGACTTGTACGCCTCGTCGAGCAGTCGGTCGAGATCAAGCTTGGCCTCCTCGGCTTCGATCTTTTCAAGCTCGGGCGTAAGTTTCGGGTGCTTGGGAACGAAAACGGTACAGCAGTCCTCGTAGGGGAGAATGGAGGTCTCAAAGGTGTCGATGTGGCGCGCGTAACGCACGATCTCGTCTTTGTCGAGCCCCACGCAGGGACGCAGGATGGGAAGCGGCGTCGCGGCGTCGCTTGCCGCCATCGCGGAAAGCGTCTGGCTTGCCACCTGACCGAGGCTTTCGCCCGTGATGAGGGCAGGGATCGAGAGCTCTTCGGCAAGCCGCGTGGCAAGACGGAGCATACAGCGGCGCAAGATCAGGGTGAAATACTCCTCGCGCACTGCGTCGCGCAGCGCGAGCTGCAGTTCGGTCAAACCGATGACGTAGGTGTCAAGGCTACAGGTGTAACGGCAGAGTTTGCGTCCGAGGGTGAGCACTTTTTCCTTGGCGCGCTCGCTCGTGTACGGATAGCTCTCAAAATGAAGGGCAGATAAGCGCAGGCCACGCTTTGCCATCAGCCAGCCCGCGACGGGGCTGTCGATGCCGCCGGAGAGGAGGAGAAGTCCCGTGCCGCTCGTTCCGGCAGGCAGTCCGCGCGCACCGATGACGCGCGAGGCGTGCACGAAGGCGAGTCGGTCGCGCACTTCCACGGTGACGGTGACCTCGGGATTGTGTACGTCCACCGAGAGGTGGGGGCAGGCCTCGCCCACGCAGGCGCCGGCCTCTTGCATCAGTTCCATGGAGGTCAGGGGGAAGGATTTGTCACTGCGCTTGGCGTCCGCCTTGAAGCTGCGGTAGCCGCCGAGCGTGGGGACGATCTTCTCACGGATGACCGCGAGAATGTCGGGCAGATTCTTTTCGCAAGGATACGCGATCGAGAGCGCGGCGATCCCAAACACGCGCGAGAGTCGGTCAAACGCCGCCTCGGTGTTCGCGTCGTCTTCCATTGTCAGTGCCATCGTGGACTGGCGGTATTCGGTGCGAAACGCGCCGATGGGCGCGAGGGCGCGAGCGATGTCCTCGGAGAGTGCGCGTTCAAAGCGACGCTTGTTCGCGCCTTTTAAGACGAGCTCTCCGTATTTGATCAGGATGCAACGGGCAAAACTCATTTGCGATAGCGTCCTTTCGTCAAGAGTTCTTCTAACACCGAAAGAGTCGCGAGGATCTCCTCTTCGGTGGTGGTGTACGAGAGGGAGAAGCGCAGGGTGCAGTCCGCGTCCCGGGCACTGATCCCGTGCGCGAGCAGGATCGGGCTTTTTGCGCCCTTTTTCGAGGAGCAGGCGCTCCCTGCGGAAACGCAGATGCCCCGATCCGACAGAAGGTGCAGGAGCACCTCGCTCTTGTAGCCCTCAAAGGCGGCGGAAACGATGTGCGCAGCCTGCACAAAACCGCCGTGCACCCTCACGCCGTCCAGAGCGGCCAGGCCGCGTTCTAGTTGCGCTTTTCTTGTTTTTATTGCTTCGACGCGGGCGGGCAGATTGTCGTGCGCGTCACTTGCCGCCGCGGCAAAGGCGGCGATGGCCGGGGAGTTTTCCGTGCCACTTCGGAGTCCCTTTTCCTGTCCGCCGCCAAAGACGGGGGAGACGAGACGCACGCCGCTTTTGACGACGAGTGCGCCGACACCGCGCACACCGTGGATCTTGTGTGCGGAGAGGGAAAGGACGTCGGCGCAAAGCGCACAGAGAGAAACGGGCAGTTTGCCGTAGGCCTGCACGCAGTCACAGAAGCAGACGGCGTATTTGGAGCGCGATTTGACAAGGGTGAAGGCGCGTGCGACGTCAAAGATCGCGCCCGTCTCGTTGTTGACGAGCATAAACGCGGCGAGGATCGTCTCTTCGTTTGCCGCTTGGTCAACGGCGTCCATATCAAGGACACCGCCGCGAGTCGGGATCCGAACGACGTCGAAGCCTTCCGCCTCGAGCGCTTTCATACATTCCGATACACAGGGATGCTCCGCGTCGGAGACGAGGATGCGCGTACCGCGGCGTTTGAGCGCGCGCGCGGCACCGAAAAGGGCGATGTTCGCGCTTTCCGTTCCGCCGGAAGTGAAGGTGATCTCCTCGGGACGGGCACCGACGGTGCGCGCGACGCTTTTGCGGTAGTCCTCCAGCCGCGTGTGCGCGTCGAAACCCGCGCGGTGCATCGAAGAGGGATTGGCGCCCAGCGTCGCTTCCTGCAAAAAGGCGTCCAGTGCCGCTTTGCAGGGAGGGGTCGTTGCAGCGTGGTCGAGGTAGATCATCGGTTGAAAAATTCCTTTAAAATGGCGTCAATGTCGGCGCGTGAGGCGGCGCGCATCAGTTTTTCGCGCGTCTGTGCCGCTCCGCGCAGACCTTTGAAGTAAAAAGCAAGCTGGCTTCGCATCTCGGGCAGGGCGCGCGAGACGGGCTTGAAGCGGCAGGCAAGGTCGAGGTGCTGCGTCAGCACCGTGTACAGATCGGGCGCGGTGTAATCTTCACCGCGAAACGCGGCTTTGATCTCGTCAAAGAGCCACGGATGACCGAGCGCACCGCGCGCGAGCATCAGGTGGGAGACGCCTGTTTTTTCGATCGTCTCTTTTGCCGCCCTTGCATTTGTGATGCCGCCGTTTGCGGCGACCTCCACGTCAGAAAACTCCTCGCGCACACGCGCGATGGATTCAAAATCGATCGGTGCGGAAAAGCCGCCCTCGCGGCTTCTGCCGTGGACGGCGACGAGCGTCGCTCCGCTTTCCACCGCGGCGCGGGCGCAGTCAAGCACGTTTTTGTGCGCTTCGTCGACACCGGTGCGAAGCTTGACGGAGACGGGAAGTCCGGCTTTTTTCGTTGCTTCCACGATCCGTCCGATGAGGGCGGGGGAGCGCATCAGCTCGCTTCCTTCCCCGCTCTTGACGATCTTCGGTACGGGACAACCGCAGTTGATGTCAAATCCCTCGGGGTGATACCGCTCGGCAAGGATGCCCGCGGCGATCTCGAAATCGCGCGGCTCGCTTCCGAAAAGCTGGAAGAGGATGGGACGCTCGATCTCATCAAAGTCGGCGAGATCGTGCGTTTTGCGGTCGCCGTAGCAGACCGCTTTCGCAGAGATCATCTCCGAGTAGACGAGGTCGGCGCCGAACTCTTTTGCCAGCGTGCGAAACGCGCGGTCGGTGTAACCGGCAAGCGGTGCCAGAGATAGTTTCAGGTCCATAACGGTCTTTGGAATAAAAGCGCGAAAAGAGGGCGCAGAGCGTCCTCTTTTGATTCGCGCGGGTATCGTGTGTTATGCTTTGGTCGCTTCGGCACTGCCTGCGGCGACGATGACGAGAAAGTCGGCAGGCTTGAGAGAGGCACCGCCGATGAGGCCGCCGTCGATGTCGGGCATGGAGAGCAGTTCACGGGCGTTTTTCGCATTCATGCTGCCGCCGTACTGGATGGTGGTGGCGTCGGCGACGTCGGGCGTGTACAGCTCGGCGAGAAGAGTGCGGATGTACGCACAGACTTCCTGCGCCTGCTCGGCGGTGGCGGTCAGGCCCGTGCCGATCGCCCAGACGGGCTCGTAGGCGATGACGACGTTTTCCATATCCTGTTCACTCAGGTCGGCAAGACCCAGACGGATCTGGCGTTCGATGACCGCCTGCGTTTCGTCGAGCTCACGCTCTTCGCGGGTCTCGCCCACGCAGAGGATGACCTTCAGTCCCTTGGCAAGGGCGGCCTTGGTGCGGGCGTTGACGGTGGCGTCGGTCTCGCCGAAGTACTGACGGCGCTCGGAGTGGCCGATGACGACGTATTCGACGTCGCAGGCGACGAGCATATCCGCGGAAATTTCACCGGTGAAGGCACCGCTCTCGGCCCAGTGCACGTTCTGTGCGCCGAGGCAGACACCGCTTCCGGCGATGGCTTCCTTGACCTGGAAGAGGTCGACGAAGGGGACGCAGAGAACGACCTTGCAGGCGGCACCTTCGGTCTTCTCGGCGATCTCGTAAGCGAGGCAACGGGCTTCAAAGGGGGTCTTGTTCATCTTCCAGTTGCCGGCGATGATGATGTTGCGTTTGGCCATAATCGTAATTCCTTTTCGTGTCGATTGGGGTGGAAAGTCCCCCGTGGTGCGGGGGACTTGTTCGTTTGATTACTGATCCTGCAGGCCGGCGATACCGGGGAGTTCGAGACCTTCGAGGAACTCGAGGGACGCGCCGCCGCCGGTGGAGACGTGGGTGATCTCGCCGGAGAGACCGAACTTCTCGATGGCAGCCGCGGAGTCGCCGCCACCGACGATGCTGGTGGCTTCGCTCGCGGCGATGGCCTTGGCAAGGGTCTCGGTGCCGACGGCAAAGGCGGCGAATTCACAGACGCCCATCGGGCCGTTCCAAACGACGGTCTTGGCGTTCTTGACGGCGTCGCAGAAGAGGACGCGGGTCTTTTCGCCGATGTCCATACCCATCATGTCGGCAGACAGGGCGTTGGAGGGGAAGGTCACGGGAGTGCTGTCCGCGGAGAATTCCTTCGCGCAAACGGTGTCGACGGGAAGGAGGAAGTTGACGCCCTTCGCGCGGGCTTTCTCAAGCAGCTCACGGGCGAGGTCGAGCTTGTCGTCTTCGCAGATGGAGGTGCCGATCTCGTAGCCCTGCGCCTTGAAGAAGGTGTAGGCCATACCGCCGCCGATGATGAGGGTGTCGACCTTCTCAAGAAGGTTGTTGATGACGCCGATCTTGTCGGAGACCTTCGCGCCGCCGAGGATGGCGACGAAGGGGCGCACGGGGTTGGAGAGTGCGCCGCCCATGATGCGGATCTCTTTCTGGATCAGGTAGCCGCAGACGGCGGGCAGATAGTCGGCCACACCGGCGGTGGAGGCATGGGCGCGGTGCGCCGTGCCGAAGGCGTCGTTGACAAAGATCTCGGCAAAGGAGGCGAGCTCTTTTGCAAAGGCGGGATCGTTCTTTTCTTCTTCCTTGTGGAAGCGGACGTTTTCAAGGAGCATCACGTCGCCGTCGGAGAGTTTCGCGGCGAGAGCCTTCGCGTCGTCGCCGATGACGTCACGGGCCAGGGGAACTTCGACTCCGAGGAGCTCGGAGAGTTTCTTCGCGACGGGTGCGAGGGAGTACTTCATGTTGAATTCACCCTTCGGGCGACCCATGTGGCTGCAGAGGATGACGCGGGCGCCGCGTTCCATCAGGTTCTTGATGGTGGGCAGAGCCTCGGTGATGCGCTTGGTATCGGTGATGGTCTCGCCGTCGAGCGGCACGTTGAAGTCGCAGCGGACAAGGACTTTTTTGCCCTTGACTTCGATGTCGTCAATGGACTTTTTGTTGTACATAGACATAGTTTCGGTTCCTTTCTGAAACAAGAATTTGATTTCGCCTTTTATAGTACCATATTTAGAGGAAAGATTCAAGCAAAATCTTCCTGCTTTTTGCGTATTTTATCCGTCTTTTTCCACAAAATGCATGTAGATCTCGTTTTTCTTGACTTTTCGGTCGGCGGCGACGGCGCGCACGGCGTCCTTTTTGGAATAGCCCTGCTTCAAGTAGGAGTCAAAATGCTCGTCGATGGAGAGGTTTTCCCAGAAGGGGGCGTCGACCTCGCGTGCGCCCTCCAAAACGAGGACGAATTCTCCGCGCGGCGCGTGGGAGGTGAAGTATGCCGCGGCGTCCGAGAGCGTGGTGCGAAGCGTGGTCTCGTTGAGCTTGGTCAACTCGCGGCAGAGGGTGATGCGCCGATCTCCGAGGGCGGAATACAGTGTTTCAAGCGTGGAGAGAAGGTGGTGCGGCGACTCGTAGAGGATCGTGGTGCGCGTCTCGTGTTTTAAGGCAAAGAGCCGCTCCTCGCGGTCCTTTTTCTCCGCGGGCAAAAAGCCCTCGAAGACGAAGCGGCGCGTGTCGAGTCCGGAGACGATGAGGGCATTCACCGCCGCACAGGCACCGGGGATCGGAACGACGGGGATGCCGCTTTCTGCGCAAAGCCGCACGAGATCCTCGCCCGGGTCGGAGACCGCGGGCGTTCCCGCGTCCGTCACGAGCGCGACGTCCTCTCCTGCGAGAAGCTTTTCGACGAGTGCGAGTCCCGCCTCGCGCTTGTTGTGCTCGTGGTAGGAAAAAGTGGGCGTGGAGACGTCAAAATGCGTGAGCAGCTTTCGCGTCACGCGCGTGTCCTCCGCGGCGATGAGCGAGACGCTCTTGAGCGTCTCAAGCGCGCGCAGGGTGATGTCGGAGAGGTTTCCGATGGGGGTTGCCACCAGATACAAAGTGCCGTTTGGCATCGCTTCCTCCTTGCGGTTTTTCTTCTTTTGAAAATTATAGCAATTTTTCGAAAAAAAAGCAACCGCACGCCCATTTTTTCTCGCGGCGCATAAACGGGAGATTTTTGCATATTCTTTTTTCTGAAGCATTCTTTTTTGTTGGAGAGGAGTTGAGCCTATGAATCCCTTTGAAGTCCCCGCGATGCCGCTGGAAAAAACGCTGATGAACTGGGGTGAGATCCGCCCCGTGAGCTACTCGAAAAAAGAGGTCGATCCCTACACGCGCTGCCGCGTGATTTTGATGAACGGGACGGAGTTTGAGCAGGTGTGGTTTACGCATCAGTTTTCCCGCAACAGTCCGGATCAGGACGAGCGACGTCTGCTCGCGCTCATCCGCCGAAGCGAGCAGGAGCAGCAGAAGCTTCTCGCACTCTTAAAGCCCTCGGACGAAACGATGCTGGAGCACACCATCGGCTACGAGCAGCTCGCCGTGGATCTGACGGCGCACCTCGCGTGCCGCGTGCCGGACGCTTCTGTGAAACGCGCGCTGGATTTCGCGCTTCTCGAGGACTTTGACCACCTGTACCGCTACGCGGACTATTTGGAGCTGGAGGGCGGCTGTCACGCGGAGGATCTCGTCGGTCGCTACACGGAGATCATGCCGGGACGCCCGACCGTCGCGCATTATCGCCACCCCTTTGATTCCGTGAAACGCCCCATCGACGCGCCGATCGCCGATCCCTTCACCCGCTTGACCGTCGGGATCATCACCGCCGCCGAGCAGCAGACGATGAACTATTATATGAACGTCGCCGCGACCTACCCGTCCGACTACGGTCGCGAGCTCTACCAGGAGATCGGGATGGTCGAGGAACAGCACGTCACCCATTACGGCGCTCTGCTGGATCCGAAGCTGACCTGGCTTGAAAATCTCGTGATGCACCAGTACACCGAGGCGTATCTGTACCACTCCTGTATGGAGACGGAGACCTGCGCGCCCTTAAAGTGCATCTGGGAGCGTCTGTTCTTGCAGGAGGTCAGTCACCTTGCCGCCGCAAGCGAACTGTTGAAGAAGAAGGAGGGGAAAGATCCCCTTGCCGTCGTCGGCGGCGACGGAAGCTTCCCCGCACCGCTCAAGCTTGAAAGCAACGTCGCCTACGTGCGCGAGGTGCTGGAGAAGAGCGTGCAGATGACCGCCTGCCGCGAGGAGTACGCCTGCGTCAACGATCTGGATGACGGCGCGGATTTCTTCCGCTATCAGGCGATCACCACCCCCGATCTCTGCGATCTGCACAGTCACACCGTCATCGAGGAGCACATTCGCCGCTACGGTAAGGATTACCGCTTTGAGACCGCGCCGAATCCCATCGAGCCCCTGCGCTGTCGCACCGAGGACAACACCTGCGTCGGTCGCGTCAAAGGCGCCTTTTGCGCCTGCGAACTGTAAACCCGTTTGACAGACAAAAAGAGCCTTCCGCTTCTGCGGAAGGCTCGGTTTGGTTTTAAAGTGCAAGAAAACCGAGGTCGCTTATTGTCGTTCCGGTGCCGCTTTTTAAGAGTGCTGCTTTAAGCCCGCTTGTCAACTCTTTCAAAGAACTTTTCGAGGAGATAAGGGCTATGCCGTTTGGATGCTTGATGGGATTTCCGGAGAGATCGCGACCGCCGGAGGAGGATTCCTCCCACTTGACCTCGTCACCGATTTTGTAGGTGGAGATATTCCACTCGGTTTTTCCTTCGTCGTTCATCTCGGCACCGAGGAGGGTGATTTTGCCGACTGCAGAAAGCGTTGCGGTCTTGGATTGCGGAGCGAGGATGGCAGTGTAGATGATCGATACCATCGACGTCTGGCTTTCCTGAGTACTGTCGCAAACCACCTGAATGTTTTCGCCGCTTGAGGAGACGGTGATCGTATAAGGCGCGGTATTTAGAGTTTCGTTGATGGTGATCGAGCCGTTGTTCTTCAAATGAGAATGAAATTTTTTCCAGGAAAGCTCGGCGAGGTATTTTTCGCTTTCCTTGAAGTCAGCGAGGGATTCAAAGAGCTCTTGCGCTTCGTCGTATTCTTCATTCTGAATATGGATAATCGCTAATTCATAATTGCACTCCTTCACCATTGCGAGGCTGTCCTCGTAGTCGCCGAGTTCGGTGAAGAGTGCAAGCGCTTCCTCGTATTTGCCATTCTCGTAAAGGTCGACCGCTTTGGAGTAGTTCGAGCCGGAGCAGGAAAACAGGGAAAGGGTCGTTAAAAGACTGAGAGCGAAAAGTGTGATTTTTTTAATCATAGGTGTTTCCTCCTTTATTCTGCAACGCCCACGGCTCTGTTTGGGTAATAGTAGAGGGAGAGGTCGCTGTAGGTTGTGGTGCTGACGCGTCCGTCGGAATAGGTATGTACGAGTTTTATCGGCGCGCCGTTATGGTTGTAGGTGTATTCCTTGACTTCGGTCTCGCCGTCATGGTCCGTGGTGGTCGCGGTTTGCAGACGGTTGCCTTTGTAGCGGTAGAGCGTGGTTGTGATTTCGTTTTCGTCGTTGATACTCTCGCGCTTGGTGCAAAGTTTATTCTCATTGTAGGAGTAGCGGATGGTCTCCTGAGAGAACGTCGTTCCGTCGCGGACCAAGTTCTTCTCGGCAAGCACGATCAACCCGTCGCTGTTGTGAGAATAGGCGATGGTCGTCACCCAAAGGGGGGTGGTGCTGATCTCCTTTTCGAGACGGTTTTCCTCGTCGTAGTAATATTCGTAGGTCGTGGTGATGTCGAGCAGTTTGTTGTGGTAGATCTTGCGCACGAGATTTTGGTTTTCGTCGTAGGTGT
>JAFQUW010000076.1 GCA_017408325.1 Clostridia bacterium
AGGCGCATCCCGACGTCTTCCACCTGCTTCTGCAGATCCTCGACGACGGGCGTCTGACTGACAGCCACGGTCGCGTAGTCGATTTCAAAAACACGATCCTCATCCTCACCACCAACGCCGGCGTCTCACAGATGTCAAAATCCGCCGTGGTCGGTTTTTCCGAGGTCAAGGAAAGTGCCGCGGATGCGGCTCGCCGCAAAGAACAGGATGAAAAGAACGTCGACGAAGCACTCAAGAAGTTCTTCCGACCCGAGTTCTTAAACCGCGTCGACGAGATCATCGTCTTCCACCGCCTCGGTGCGGAGGAGATCCGTCGCATCACGGACCTGCTCATCGGCGACCTCGTGCGTCGCACCGAAGCGATCGGCTGCACCCTGACGGTCACGGACGCTGCACGCCGACTCATCGCCGAAAAAGGATACGACGCCGAATACGGTGCGCGTCCCCTGCGCCGCACCATCCAGCGGCTTATGGAGGACGAGCTCTCGCTGTTGCTCATTGAACCGGACGGCGAAAAGCCGAACTGCATCACGGCCGACGCCGTCGACGGGAAGATCGTCTTCCGAAAAAATGAGGCGTAAATCCAAACAAAAGAGGCTTGCCCTTTTGGGGCAAGCCTTTTTCTTCCACCTCGCTTCGACCTCCTTCGCCTTGACAAACGGGGGCAAAACCGCTATAATGTCCGTGCAGTTTCTACCCTATATAAAAGGATGACACGAATGAACCGATTTTTCCCGCAGAAAGAAAAGCGAGTGATGACCGACTTTCGCAGTCTGGTCGTCGATTCCGCAGAATCATACGGCGAAAAAGACTATTTGAAATATAAGCGCGAGGGTGAGATCCAAAGCCTCTCGTTTCGCGCCTTCGGCGACGAGGTTCGCCGCCTGACCACCGCTCTGTTTGAGATGGGGCTTTCCGGAAAGCGCATCGCCGTCATCGGCGAGACGACGCCCGAATGGATCATGACCTACCTTTCCGTCATCATCTCCGGCGGCGTCATCGTTCCCCTTGACCGCGAACTTCAGCACGAAGAGATCTGCGGGTTTTTGAACAAGGCCTGCTGCGAAGCCGTCTTCCACTCTCCCGCCTTCACCGAGGCGTTCACCGAGAGCCGAGACCGGCTGTCCGGGATCCGCTATTTCGTCACGCTTCCTTCTTCCAAGAAGAAATATGCGTCGACGCACCCCTACGCCACCGAGGAAGATACGGCAAATGAAACGGCCGCTCCCCGCCCGCAATTTCCGCTCGACGAGGGATTCCTTCCCTTTGCCGCGCTGACGCTTCGCGGAAAAGTCCTTTTGGACTGCGGAGACACCACCTTTGACACCTGCGAGACCGAGCTGGAACGGATGTGCGCCATCTTGTTCACCTCCGGTACGACGGGCACCTCCAAGGGCGTGATGCTCTCCCAGAAGAACCTGGTCAGTGCCATCAATTCTTCCCACCAATCCACGGAATTTTCCGGAAACGACATCCTCGTCAGCGTGCTGCCGACGCATCATACCTACGAGATGACCTGCGGCATTCTCACGCCGCTTCTCATCGGCGCGACGGTCTGCATCAACGAGAGCCTGAAGACCGTGCTCAAGAGCTTTATGCTCCACCGTCCGACCGCGCTCGTGCTCGTTCCGCTCTACGTCTCCACGATCTACAAGAAGATCTGGGACACTGCGGAAAAGTCCGGTAAGAAAAAGGCACTTGAAACCGCCCTCACGGCGAGCGGTAAGACGATGAGATTCGGTCTGGATCTGCGCAAGCTGCTGTTTTCCAGCGTCCGAGCCGCCTTTGGCGGACGACTCAAGATGATCGTCTGCGGCGGCGCCCCCTTAAACCCCGACTTCGTGCCGCGCTTTGACGAGTTCGGCATCAGCATCGTCGAGGGCTACGGCATCACGGAATGTGCACCGCTCATTTCGGTTAACCCCGCTTTTGCCAAGAAATATCATTCCGTCGGCCCTGCCGTGGCGGGACTTGACTCTCGCATCGACGCCCCCGACGCCGAGGGCATCGGCGAGATCTGTGTCAAGGGTCCGAACGTAATGCTCGGTTATTACGAGGATCCCGCGGCGACCGAGGCGGTCATCGACGAGGACGGCTGGTTCCACACGGGAGACGCCGGCTACATCGACGAGGACGGCTACATCTTCATCACCGGTCGCCAGAAGAACGTCATTGTTTTAAACAACGGCAAGAACGTCTTCCCCGAGGAGATCGAAGAACATCTTTTGGACATCGAGCTGATCCGCGAATGCGTCGTCGTCGGTCGCGAGAACGACGAGGGACAGACGGTCGGTCTGACCGCCCTCATCTTCCCCGACTTCGACCGCGCACGCGAGCGCGGATACGAGGACATCAACGCGACGACCGACGCCGTCAAGCGCGAGGTCGCTCTCTTAAACAAGACGTTGCCCGGCTTCAAGCAGATCCGCGGCATCGAGATCCGACAGACCGAGTTTGTCAAAACCACGACCAAGAAGATCAAGCGACACAAAGTCAACGAAGAATAAGGAGACACGCATTATGTTTGAAAAGATCAAAGCGCTCATCGCCGAAAAGATGGAGATCGACCCCGCCCTCATCGTTCCCTCCGCTCAGTTCGTGGAGGATCTGAAACTCAATTCGCTGGAGCTTGCCGACCTGGTCGTGCTCTGTGAAGAGGAGACCGGCGTGGAGATCGACGAGGACGACATCCACACCCTCATCACCGTCGAGGATCTTGCGAAATACCTCGAAGAAAGAGCATGAACCGCTTAAACATCGTTCTTGTCTCTCCTGCGATTCCGCAGAATACCGGTAACATTGCCCGCACCTGTGCCGCTACAGGTGCGGCGCTTCATTTGGTGGAACCACTCGGTTTTGAGATCACCGACAAGAACTTAAAACGCGCGGGACTCGACTACTGGCAGTACCTCGAACTGCACCGCTACCGCGACCTTGACGAATTCTTTTCCGCAAATCCGGACGGTGCCTGCTACTTCTTTTCCACTAAAGCACAAAAGACCTACACCGACGTCTCCTACAGCGGAAACGTCTACCTCTTTTTCGGTCGCGAAGACGCGGGACTGCCCGAAAGCCTGCTTGCCGAGCACTACGAGTCTGCGCTTCGTTTTCCGATGCTCACGGGCATCCGATCCTTAAACCTTTCCAATTCCGTTGCCATCGCCACGTACGAGGTGCTGCGACAATGGAACTTCTCCGAGCTCGAGCTGCAAGGAAGACTCTCGGAGTATCAGCCGAACGATTGACACGGTCGCAAAACAAAAGCACGCAAACATGCGTGCTTTTGTTTTGACGTTCTTTTCTCGAGGGGGAGAGGGAGG
>JAFQUW010000077.1 GCA_017408325.1 Clostridia bacterium
ATCCTCGGAGGGGATGCCCGCGCCGCTGTTGTAGACGGAGACGAGGACTTTTTTGCCGCGTGCCGTCACTGAGATGCGCAGGTCGCCGCGCTCGGCGGCAAACTTGACTGCGTTGTCGCAGAGGTTGTAGAGCACCTGGTGGATCGCGTCGGCGTCCGCCCAGACGTTCATATTGTCCTGATCGCACAAAAATTCGACGGAAAGCTCTTTGTCCTCAATGGACTTTTCAAACGAGATGAGGATCTGGCGCGCCTTTTCGCAGATGTCAAAGGTCGTGCGGTTGTATTTGCGCTCACCGGCCTGCAGACGGGAGACGTCGAGCAGGCTGCCGACGAGTTTTGAGAGACGGCGCACTTCGCCCGCGATGAGCGAGAGGTAGTACCCTTGCTTGTCCGGCGGGATCGCGCCGTCGAGGATGCCGTCGATGAAGCCCGCGATGGTCGTCATCGGGGTTCGCAGGTCGTGCGAGACGTTGGCGAGGAAGGTGTTGCGAAGATCCTCTTGGCGCGAGAGGCTGTCTGCCATGTCGTTAAAGGTCGCGCACAGCTCCGCGATCTCGTCCTGCCCGTTGACGGGCACGCGCACGGAGAAGTTGCCGGAGGCGAATTCGCCTGCTGCGCGGCTGATCTCCTTTAAGGGTCGCGTGATGCGGTCGCTGATGAGGTAGGTGGCAAGAAGGGCGACGAGCGTGATCCACAGTGTGGCAAAGAGCATGTTGCGGCTCATTGGCGCAACGCCCTCGGAGATCTGCGGCGTCGCAGAGCTCACGAAAAGAGCCCCGTCGCTCGTCTCCGTCCCGTTTTGATCGGTGTGGATGATGCCGAAAAAGTGATTGACGTGCGGTACGGCAAACAGACCGCCGAGGGTGGAGAAGCCGTGCGTGCTGTTGCCGGCGTAGAAGTCAGCTAAAATTTCTTGTTCCACATACGTCTTGCGGTAGTAGCGGGAGGAGGGCGGCGTACTGGTGATGAGGACGTTGCCCTCGGTGTCCACCAGGAAGATCTGCGCCTCGGCGTGGGAGGCGTTTCGGTCGAATAACAGTTGCAGCTCGTCCCGGAAGGTCTGCGAAAAATAGTAGAGATCGTCACCCGACAGACGCAGATAGGCGTAGATGCTCTCCACCGTGTTTTGGGCGGTGGTTGCGATCAGGTCTTCTTTGGCGTCCTGTGCGTAACGGGAGACCGTGCTCGTCAGAACGACCGCGAGCACCAAAAAGCTGATGAGCACGATGCCCATAAAGGCACCGACGTATTTGGTAAAAATACTCTTAAACACGTGCTTCTCCGAATCGAAGGAAAGGGAAAACGAGGGGCCTCGTTTTCCCTATCATATCATAAATCTTTCGTTCTTACAAGTTGGAATGCTCAACCGAGCACTTCGAACTTGTAACCGACGCCCCAGACGGTCTTCAAAAGCCACTTGTCGCTGACCCCCTCGAGCTTCTCGCGCAGACGCTTGACGTGGACGTCGACGGTGCGGGAGTCGCCGAGGTAGTCGAAGCCCCAGACCTTGTCGAGCAGCTGGTCGCGGGTGAAGACGCGGTTGTAGTTGGAGACGAGAAAGTAGAGCAGCTCGAGCTCCTTCGGGGGGATGTCGACGGGCTTTCCGCCGAGCTTGAGCTCGTACTTGAGCTGACTGATCTCAAGCCCGTCGAGCTTGATCGTCTCGCCCTCGTCGAGGTTGTCGCGGGTGTGACTGCGGCGCAGGACCGCCTTGATGCGCGCACTGACCTCCTTCATGTCAAAGGGCTTGACGATGAAGTCGTCCGCGCCGAGTTCGAGCCCGAGCACCTTGTCAAAGACCTCGCCCTTGGCGGTGATCATAATGACCGGCTTGGAGGACATCTCACGGATCTCGCGACAGACCTGCCAGCCGTCTTTTTTCGGCATCATGATGTCGAGCAGGACGAGATCCGGCTCAAAGGACTTGAAGGCGGCAAGCGCCTCCACGCCGTCAAAGGCGACGCCGACCTCGTATCCTTCTTTTTTCAGATACATTTTCAGTGCGTCGGAGATATAGGCGTCGTCGTCGACGACCAGAATTTTGGTAGCCATAGCATCCTCCCGTTTGCGTTTTATATGATAGTTTCTTCATATTTGAAATATGAACAAACTTTCTTTCTGAGTTGATTATAGCACAGATTGGGAAAAAAGTATCGCTTTTTTGAAAATACTTTATGAATTTTGTGTAAAGCACACCTTGCACAAGAAAGGAGAGTGCGGTATAATAAAGGGACAAACCAAAGGAGAAGACTATGAAACTCGGAATCGTCGGTCTGCCGAACGTCGGCAAAAGCACTCTGTTCTGCGCGCTCACGGGCTCTGCCGTGCCTGCGGAAAACTATCCGTTCTGTACCATTGACCCCAACGTCGGTGTCGTCGCCGTGCCGGACAGCCGCCTGGACGCGCTGGCCAAGCTGTATCACCCCAAGAAGATCACCCCCGCCGTCATCGAATTCGTTGACATCGCAGGACTTGTGAAGGGTGCCTCCACGGGCGCGGGACTCGGAAACCAGTTCCTCTCCCACATCCGTGAGACGGACGCCATCGTGCACGTCGTGCGCTGTTTCGAGGACGACGACGTGACGCACGTGGAAGGCGGCACCGATCCCTGCCGCGACGCGTCCATCATTGATATGGAGCTCATTCTCTCCGACCTCGACCTGATGATCCGCAAGAAGGACCGTGCCGAGAAGCGACTCAAGGGCGACAAGTCCGCTGCCCGCGAGGTGGAATTGTGTGAGCGCATCATTGCCGCGCTTGATGCCGGAACGCCTGCCCGTGCGCTCGAGTACAGCGAGACGGACGAGGAACTTTTGCACGACACGCCGCTGATCTCCAAAAAGCCCGTCATCTACGCGGCGAACATTGACGAGGATCTGCTTGCGACCCCTGAAGAGAGCCGCCATTTCCTCGCGTTGAAAGAACTTGCCGAAAGTCAGAATGCCGGCATCATTCCCGTCTGCGCGAAGATCGAGGCGGAGCTTGCCGAGCTGGACGAGGAGGACCGTCTCCCGTTTTTGCAGGATCTCGGCATCGAGACTCCCGGCCTTCATAAGCTCATCCGAGAGAGCTATAAACTGCTCGGTCTGATCAGTTACCTGACCGCGGGCGAGCCCGAGGTGCGCGCCTGGACGATCCCCGACGGATTTACCGCTCCCAAGGCGGCCGGAAAGATCCACTCCGACTTCGAACGCGGCTTCATTCGTGCCGAGGTGGTCAGTTTTGAAGATCTGATCGCTTGCGGTGACCTTGCGACCGCCGCAAGCCGCGGTCTTGTCCGAAGCGAAGGGAAGGAATACGTGATGAAGGACGGCGACGTCGTTCTCTTCCGCTTCAACGTGTAAAGGACGTTGTTCTTGCGAGGCGTCTGTTGGCGCCTCGCATTCTTTTTTTGAAAAAAGAGAAAGTTTTCTGTTGACAAAGTGCGTTCCTTGTGCTAAAATATGCCGTGTTGTGCGTCGGGACGTACTACTTCACGACTTCTGCTGGTGTAGCTCAATTGGCAGAGCAGCTGATTTGTAATCAGCAGGTTGCGGGTTCAAGTCCCTTCACCAGCTCCAT